>NZ_SMKP01000074.1:0-45821 GCF_004349015.1 Nonomuraea diastatica | reverse complement strand
CGACGTGCCGCCCTGCTCGACGTCCCCCTCCCCCGCCTCGGTCCACAACAGCAGCCAGCTGGGCGATCCGGCCGGGCGGCGCGTCGCGTAGCCGGGCGCCTTGTCGTAGTGGCCCAGGATCAACAGCTCGGCAGCAGGAACAGACAGGTCCTCAGCGGTCACAGGCATACCGTCGCACGAACGTGCTCCTTAGCGTGAGACCCATGAGGCTCAACGACTTCCACGACCGGGGATTCGTGCTGGCGCCCGCCCTCCTCTCGCAGGAGGAGGTGGCCGAGCTGCGCGAGGAGTTCATGGCGCTGCACGCCAGGGGGCCCATCCCCGGGCACTTCGCTCCGCAGCCGCAGGAGCCCGGCCGGGCGTACGACATCCTGCGCGACTATCCGCGCATCATGCACCCGCACCAGGTGAACGACGTGGCCCTGCGTTTCCTGCTCGACGCGCGCATCGCCGCGATACTCCGCGACCTCCTCGGCGAGGAGCCGATAGCAGCCCAGAGCATGTTCTACTTCAAGCCGCCGGGCGCCAGGGGCCAGGCCCTGCACCAGGACAACTTCTATCTCCGCGTCGAACCGGGCACCTGCGTGGCCGCCTGGGTGGCGCTGGACCGGGTGGACCGGGCCAACGGCGGCCTGGAGGTGGTGCCGGGGACGCACCTGATGGACCTGTTCTGCCCGGAGGAGGCCGACCAGGGCACGTCGTTCACCCGGGAGTACGTGCCGCCGCCGCCCGGCCTCGACCGGGTCCCGGTCGACATGGACCCCGGCGACGTGCTGTTCTTCAACGGCAGCCTGGTGCACGGCTCGGAGCCGAACACCACGAGCGACCGGTTCAGGCGCAGCTTCATCTGCCACTACGCAGGCCGCTCGGCCGAGCGCATCGCGGAGTATTACCCGACGCTCACGATGTCGGGCGAGCGCGTACGGCTGGAGCGGGCCGTGGGCGGCGGCCCCTGCGGCACCGAGATCACCGGCCCGCACTGAGCACGTCAGCCGCCGGAGACGTCCGACTCGGCCTCCTCCGGCACCACGCAGTCCCACGGATCGTCCAGCCACCCCTCGGGCAGCAACACCTTGGACCGCTCACCCGACTTCCCGCGCGGGGTGTCGGTGTTGGGCGGCCACGGCTGGTCGTGATCCAGCTTGGCCAGCCCTTCGCGCAGCCCGTCGAGCGACCCGGCCGTGGCCAGCTCACGCCGCAGCTCGCTCCCGACCGTGAACCCCTTCAGATACCACCCGACATGCTTGCGGAAGTCGGCCACCGCGTAACGCTCGATGTCGAAGCACCCGGCCAGCCCTTCGGCGTGCCTGGCCATCGTCTCGGCCACCTCGCCGAGCGCCGGCCTGGCCCGCTCCGGGCTGCCGTTGAACGCGTTCTCCAGATCGTTGAACAACCACGGCCGGCCGAGGCACCCGCGCCCGACGACCACGCCGTCGCAGCCCGTGCGCGCCACCATCCGCAGCGCGTCACCGGCCGACCAGATGTCGCCGTTGCCCAGCACGGGGATCTCCGGCACGGCCTCCTTGAGCCGCGCGATGGCCGACCAGTCGGCCACGCCCCCGTAGTGCTGGCGGGCCGTGCGGGCGTGCAGGGCGATCGCCGCGACCCCCTCCTCGGCCGCGATCCGCCCCGCGTCGAGATAGGTCAGGTGATCGTCGTCGATGCCCTTGCGCATCTTCATCGTCACGGGCAGCGGCCCGGCGTTCGCGACCGCCTCGCGCAGGATCCGCCGCAGCAGATGGCGTTTGTACGGCAGGGCCGACCCGCCCCCGCGCCTGGTCACCTTGGGCACCGGGCAGCCGAAGTTGAGATCGATGTGGTCGGCGAGGTCCTCCTCGGCGATCATCCGGACCGCCCGGCCCACGGTGGCGGGGTCGACGCCGTACAGCTGGATGCTCCTGGGCCGCTCGGACTCCGCGAACCGGATCATCCTGAGCGTCTTGGGGTTGCGCTCGACCAGCGCCCGCGTCGTGATCATCTCTGACACGAACAACCCCGCGCCCTGCTCCCGGCACAACACCCGGAACGGCGCGTTGGTGATGCCCGCCATGGGCGCGAGCACCACCGGCGGCCACACCTCGATCGGCCCAATCTTCACCCGCTCAGTTGTAGCGCAGGTCGGGCCGCGAGCGGTATTCGCCCGTGGATGTGGCTCCTGCGCAGCGCGCCGTCGCGCCGAAAGGACGGACCGTCGCATCCTTCACCGATAAACTGTGAACCGGCATCTTCATGCGAGGGGACACGGATGCTTCTTCGAGTGCGCCTGGTGCTGCCCGACCGGCCGGGTTCTCTGGCCCAGGTGACAAGGGTCCTGGGGGCGGCGGGGGCCGACATCACCCAGGTGACCGTGCTCGACCGGGGCGCCGGCCGGGCCGTCGACGACATCACGATCTTCAACCCGGCGGGCGCGCCCAGGCAGGCGCTGGTCAAGAGCCTGGAAGGCGTCGAAGGCGTGACGGTCGAGGGCGTCTGGACCACCAGGGAGGCCCCCGGCACCTACCCCGAGCTGGAGATCCTCAAATACATCACCACGGCCGGCGACCGGGCGCTGACCACGCTCGTCGACTCGCTCCCCGTGTTGTTCAGCGCCGACTGGGCCGCCACGACGACGGCCGAGCAGCGGGTGGTCTACGCGAGCTGGCGCGCCCCGCAGCAGCCGCCCACCGTCCCGGCCGACGTCCCGGTCCGCCCCATCGCCCTGACCCTCGACGACGACCTGCACGTCATCCACGCCCCGCTGCCGCCTCTGGCGCTGTCTCTGGTGCTGGCCCGCTCCGACGGGCCCTCCTTCCACCGCATCGAGGTGCATCGCCTGACGAGGATCCTGGAGATCTTCCTCAGCCTGCCCGCGACCGAACGCAGCATGGTCCGGCTGCTCCGCGACGAAGGACCGGAAGCATCCGGTCGGAAAACCCGCTAGAGTTGACGGAGCAACGCGGAAGTGGCTCAGTGGTAGAGCATCACCTTGCCAAGGTGAGGGTCGCGGGTTCGAATCCCGTCTTCCGCTCGGAGTTTGGGCTCGGTGGCGTGGCCGAGAGGCGAGGCAGCGGCCTGCAAAGCCGTCCACACGGGTTCAAATCCCGTCGCCACCTCCACGGACGATTAGCTCAGCGGGAGAGCGCTTCCCTGACACGGAAGAGGTCACTGGTTCAATCCCAGTATCGTCCACCAGCCCGTGCGAAAACCCCGGTTCTCGTCGAAACCGGGGTTTTCGCTTTGCCCGCCTTGGTCGTCCCCGCCGCTGGCTCCTAGGAGGCGCTGCGCTGGCGGCGCACCACCAGCCAGTTGATCAACCACAGGGCCAGCCCGACGGCCAGGAGCAGGCCGGCCCGGACGTACACCTCGGCGGGCCGGCCGGTCAGCGGGCTCGCCAGGATGAAGGCCAGCACGGCGCCGATCACCGGAAAGGCCGTGGGCGTGCGGTAGTGCGCGTGCTCCACCCGGTCCTTGCGCAGCACCAGCACGGCCACGTTGACGATCGTGAAGACGCACAGCAGCAGGAACGCGGTCGTGTCGCCGAGCCCCGCGATCTCCCCCGTCGAGATGAGCGCGATGGCCAGCGCGGTGGTGAAGATGATGCCGATCACCGGAGTGCGGCGGCGCGGGTCGACCCAGCCGAGGCGGCGGGGCACCACTCGTTCGTTGGCCAGGCCGTACACGAGCCGGGACGCCATCATCATGTTGATCAGAGCCGAGTTGGCGACGGCGAAGATGGCGATCGCGGCGAAGAGTTGCGGCGGGAAGTTGAGCCCGCCGGCCTTCACCACTTCGAGCAGCGGACCGGACGACTCCTCCAGGACCCCTGGCGCGACGAGCAGCGACGAGGTGATGGCCACGAGGATGTAGACGACACTGGTGATCGCCACCCCGAGGAAGATCGCCCGAGGGAAGTTCCGTGAGGGGTCCTGCGTCTCCTCGGCCATGTTCACCGAGTCCTCGAACCCGACGAACGCGAAGAAGGCCAGTGCGGTGCTGCCGAGCAGGGCGTACATCAGGCCGCCCGCCTGCTCGGCGTCGATCTCGACCAGCCGGGAGGGCTCGCCTGCCCCCGTGGACACGGCGTAGACGCCGATCAGGATGATCACCAGCAGGCCGGAGAGCTCGATCAGCGTGAACACGATGTTGGTCTTCACCGACTCGGAGACGCCCCGGTAGTTCAGCGCCGCGACGGCGACGATGAAGACGATGCCGACCACCACGCTCGGCAACGTGAAGAACGCCTCCAGGTAGTCGCCGCCGATCGCGCGGGCCGCCGCGCTGGCCGAGGTGAGGCCGGAGCACATCACCGTGAACGCGACCATGAACGTGAAGAAGGGCTTCTTGAAGGCCTTCTGGGTGTAGAGCGCGGCGCCCGCCGCCCTGGGGTATTTCGTGACCAGCTCGACGTAGGACATCGCGGTGAGCATCGCGATGACGAAACCGAACAGGAAGGGCATCCAGAGGGCGCCGCCGACCTGGCCGGCCACGGTGCCGGTCAGCGCGTAGACGCCGGTGCCCAGGATGTCGCCGATGATGAACAGGATGAGAAGCTTGGGGCCGATAGCCCGCTTGAGGGGAACGTGGCCGGCCTCAGGTGCGGCGCCTGTCATGCGAATGTCATTCCCCGATCACGGTTCCTGACACCGGGCTCGGCCAGCCCGCGCGACCGAGCCTTGACGCCGCCCCCTCACCTGCGGATGGGAGCCAGGGCGGTCAGGTCGACGTCCAGGAGCGTGGGCCCTGGACGGGTCACCGCGGCGGCGAACTCCGTGTCGAATCCGGCCGCGTCCGTGATCCGGCGCGTCGCGATCCCGAACGACGCCCCGAGCGCCGCGAAGTCCGGCGTGACCAGGTCCACGTCCGCGGCCGTGCCCTCCCCCGCACCGCGGATGATCTCACGGAGCACGCCGTACCCCCGGTCGTTGAACAGGCACACGATCACGTGCGCTCCGGCCTGGGCGGCGGCGGCCAGTTCGCCGGCGCTCAGCATGAAGCCGCCGTCCCCCTGCACCAGCACCGTCGGCGCGCCCGAGCCGGTGGCGGCGCCGATGGCGAGGGGCAGTCCCGGGCCTATCCCGGCCGCGGCGGGGCGGATCGAGGTGCGCGGCGCCAGGATCGGCAGGACGCGGTCGCCCCACACGTACGCGGGGACGGTCGCGTCACGCACCACGACGCCGTGGCGGGGCAGGTGACGGCGGATCGAGGCGCAGATGGCCTCGTGGTCGGGCCCCATCTCGGCGCTGATCCGCTTCCTGGCCGCCGCCCACGCCGCCCGTCCCTCGGCCAGGTAGCCCGACCGGTCGGGGATCGCCGCCGCGTGGTCGCGCAGCCGTTCCGCCATCTGCGCCAGGCCGCGCCGGGCGTCGCCGACGAGTGCCAGCCTGGCCGGGTAGTTACGCCCGATCACCGAGGGGTCGACGTCGAGGTGGATGAGGTTGTCCGGCAGCCGCAGCCGCCATGCGTCCGTCGGGTGCATCTGGAAACGTGTGCCTACGGCCAGGACGAGATCGGCCGACTCGACGTACGACCGCAGCGGCTCCACGGTGGGGAAGGCGCCCAGGCACAGCGGGTGGTCCTCGGGCAGCGCGCCACGTCCCTCCCGCGAGGTGACCACGGGCGTCCCGGCCGCCTCGGCGAGCTCGGCCACGGACGCGCCGGAGCCGACGACGCCGCCGCCGGCCCAGATGAGGGGGCGCCGCGCGGTGGCGAGCCGCCGCGCGGCCTCCTCGGCGGCCTTGTCGTCCACGGCGTCGCGGGGCGGCGACGTGACAACCGGCGGCGGCGCGTCGGCGGGCATGCGCTGCAGGTCGATGGGGATCTCCAGGGCCGCCGGTCTGGGCCGCCCCGTGAGCACGTCGCGCGCCAGCCGGACGACCTCAGCGCCGATGTCGGCGGGGCGGCGGATCAGCGAGACGGTACGGCACACCGAGCGCAGCATGTCCGTCTGGCCCTCGGCCTCGTGGATGTAGCCGCGGCCGCGTCCCAGATGGGCGCTCTCGACCTGGCCCGTGATCAGCAGCACCCGCGAGGAGGCGAACGACGCCTCGTACAGGCCCCCCATGGCGTTCGCGGTGCCGGGGCCGGTGCTCACCAGGGCGACGCCGAGCCGCCCCGTGGCCCTGGCGTATCCGTCGGCGGCGTGGACGGCGGCCTGCTCGTGCCGCATGCCGACGATCTCGATGCCGCCCCGATCACGCAGCGCGTGCAGGATGGGCAGATTGTGGATGCTGGCGATGGCGAAGACGTGCCGGACGCCGAGGACGTTCAGCGCCGCCGCGACCTGTGCGGCCCCGTTCGTCATGATGTCTCGCCTTCCGCGGGCATCACGCTCTCCACTTCCGTGCCTCCGCCTCGACGGCCTTCTCGTCGATGGAGTTGTACTGGTCGGCCAGCGAGAAGTCGAACAGCCCGCTTGACTTCACGTCGAGGGGCGAGGTGATCATGCCGTGCCGGGCGAAGGTGACGATCGTCTTCTGCAGGTCGGCGTCGTCGATCACCCCGTACCTGCCGGACTCTCCGCGGCCGGCGGTGATGTCCATGCGCAGCTTCAGGATGCGCACCGCCTGGGCCAGCGCCTTGTCCTCCGGCACGTCGGAGGCGGACCTGGACTGGGGGAACTGCTTCCAGTGCAGCTTGATCGCCGCCTCGGGGTTCTCCTGCGAGAAGACCATGGCCTTGACGAAGGCGCGCGCCATGCCTGTCACCTTCTTGGGCTCGTTCTTGATGGAGTCCTTGCGCACGATCAGCGCGGAGGTGCCGGTCATGTCGTTCAGCGGCGTGGGGATGTCGCGCATGCCGGTGCCGAGCAGGTCGCCGATGACCACGTTCGGCCCGTCCCAGCCCGCGTAGGCGTCCACCTGCTTGCCGCGCAGCGCGTCGGCCGCCTGGGCGCCCAGCCCGACCGGCAGGAACGTGGCGTCCTTGGCGGGGTCTCCCCCGGCCTCCTTGATGACCCCCTTGGCGAACAGCGCCGACACCCCGGCCAGCGAGTTCGCCCCGATGGTCCTGCCCTTCAGGTCGGCCGCGGTCTTGATCGGGCTCTGCTGCGGCACCACCACGCGGAAGATGCTGCCGGTGGTCACGCCGACCACCGCGATGCTCGGATCCTTCTGGTAAGCGGTGATGGCGGCGTTCAGGGACGCGTACGTCATGAAGGCCTTGCCCGTGGCGACGGACTGCACGGCCGACGGGGCGCTGTCCACGGGCTGGATCGTCACGCCCACGCCCTCGGCCTTGAAGTAGCCCATCTGGATCGGGACCGACGTGTAGGACGCGGTGGTCGCGGTCAGCGCCTTGTCCGGCACGGTGAACACGAGCTCGCCGTCGCCGGCGCCGCCGCCGCAGGCCACGAGGCCCGCTCCGAGCGCGATGACGCCCAGCAGCCGTAGTCCGAATCTGTTCATCTCAGACTCCAGGGGTTGTTGATCACTTGACTCTGCGCACCAGGCGCTCGGCGAGAGACAGCACCCCGTACACCACGAGCCCGAAGGCCGACAGGGCGATCAGCATCGCGTACGTCGCCGCGACCTCGCCGGTGACCGTGTACTGCGCGATGGCGTATCCGACGCCCTCACGCGCGGCCACGAACTCGCCGACGATCGCCCCGATGAGCGCCAGCACGGCGGCGCTGTTCAGGGCGGGGAAAATGAACGCGAGCGCGTTGGGCACGCGCAGGTAGCGCAGCTCCTGCCAGCGGCTCGCGCGCATCGCGCGGAACAGGCTGACCTCGTCCTCGCTCACCTCGGTCAGCCCGGCGATCGTGTTGGCCAGCACGGGGAAGAACGCCAGCAGGGCCGCGAGGACGACCTTGGGCGCCAGGCCGTACCCGAGTGCCGCGACGATGAGCGGCGCGATGGCGACCTTGGGAAACGTCTGCGAGATCAGAATGTACGGATAGACGGCGTTGCGCAGAATGGGGAAGAACGCGAACACCGATCCGACGAGCACCGCCGCGACCACCGCCACGACGAAGCCGAGCAGGGTCTCGTTCACGGTCGCCAGCAGGTTGGGCCACAACGTCCCGTCGCCGGCCAGCCGGAACAGGACCGCGACCACCTCGCCGGGCGGGGCCAGGATCAGCGGCGACACCAGCTTCGCGGCGGCCACCGCCTGCCAGGTGCCCACGATGCCGACGAAGATCGCTATCGCGAGGATCGCGGACATGACGCCGTCGCGGGACGGGCCGCCGCTCTGCCCCGTCCGGGTCAGGCGGGGTTCGGTGTCGAGCTGGGCGGTCATCGGCCGCCGCCTTTCGCCTCGTCCAGGGCGGCGCGTACGTGCCGGATGGCCTCGTAGAACTCCGGCTTGTCGCGCAGCCCCCTGTCGCGCGGCCGCGACAGCCGCACGGGGATGTCGGCGTGGACCCGGCCCGGCCGGACGCTCATCACCACGATCCGGTCCGACAGGAACACCGCCTCGGAGATGCTGTGGGTGACGAACACGACCGTCTTCGGCTCGCTCTGCCACACGCCGAGCAACTCGTCGTTGAGGTCCTCGCGGGTGAACTCGTCGAGCGCGCCGAACGGCTCGTCCATCAGCAGCAGCGACGGCCTGCCCACCAGCGAGCGGGCGATGGCCACCCGCTGCTCCATGCCGCCGGACAACTCCCGGGGATAGTGTTTCTCGAACCCGGCCAGCCCGATCATCTCCAGCAGCCCCCTGGCCCGGCACCGGCCGTCGGGCCCGCCGTCGCCGGCGATGTCGAGCGGCAGGCACACGTTGTCCAGCACGGTGCGCCAGCGCAGCAGCGTCGGTTTCTGGAACGCCACACCGACCTGTGGCAGCGGCTCGGTCACCAGGACGCCGTCCACGGAGACCGACCCCTCGGTCGGCTCCAGCAGCCCCGCCATCAGCTTGAGCAGGGTCGACTTGCCGCAGCCGCTCGGGCCGATCAGCGAGACGAACTCCCCTGGCTCGATGTCCAGGTCGCTGGGCTCCAGCGCTCGGACCGCGGTGCTCCGGCGCGTGAACGTCTTGGAGACGCCACGCAGCGCGATGGCCGCAGGCCGGGGCGGCGCCTGACTGCCGGTCAAGGTCGCCATGGGTTCACTCCTTCGTCGATCGGTTCGGCAGCACCTCGTGGTAGAAGCGCATCCAGTTGCCTCCCATGACCGCCGCCACGTCCGCCGTGCCGAATCCGCGCCGCGCCAGCGCCTCAGCGAGCGCGGGGAACGACCGGGTGTCGGGGAACCAGGGCAGCGGGGGCTGCTTGCCGGGGTTGGCCGCCGAGCCGGCGCCGTACTGTGCCGTCCTGGTCCACCTGCCCTGGCGCATCCACTGCAGGTCGGCGTACACGACCTTGCGGCCGAGGTCGGAGCCGACGCCGACGTGGCCGACGCCCACCAGGTCCGCGGTCCTGGCCACCAGCTCGGCCCAGGTGTCGGCGCTCGCGGCGTACTCTCCGCTGATGTTGCGGTAGCCGGACACGCCGAGCACGCCGCCCTTCTCCGCCAGCGCCCGCAGCAGCCGGTCGGGCTTGTTGCGGGGGTGCGGGACCAGCGACGCGGGGTTCGCGTGCGTCACGG
Source organism: Nonomuraea diastatica (assembly GCF_004349015.1). Taxonomy (NCBI): domain Bacteria; kingdom Bacillati; phylum Actinomycetota; class Actinomycetes; order Streptosporangiales; family Streptosporangiaceae; genus Nonomuraea; species Nonomuraea diastatica. The sequence goes on along the minus strand of NZ_SMKP01000074.1, from coordinate 36,318 downwards.
CCACCGGCTTGGCGGAGTGCTCGATCGCCTCCAGGCTGGTGCGCTCGCCGACGTGGGACAGGTCGACGGCCATGCCCGCGCGGTTCATCTCCTCGACCACCTCGCGGCCGAACCTCGTCAGCCCGCCGTCCACGGGGTCGTAGCAGCTCGCGCCGACGTCGTTCTGGATGTTGTACGTGAGCTGCGCCACACGTACGCCGAGGTCGGCGAAGAGCTCGACGTAGCCGATGCGTCCGGACAGGAACGAGCTGTTCTGGAAGCCGAGCAGCAGCGCGGTCCGGCCGTCCGCCCGGATCCCCTCGATCTCGTCGGCCGTCGTGGCGACCGCCACCAGATCCGCGTTGGCGCGCACGAGGTCGCGCCAGGCCACCAGGGAGTCCATCGACTCGATCGTGTCCTCCCAGAACCCGCACGTGACGGTGACGCAGCCGAGGTCGCCGCCGCGCAGCTCCTCGAAGACCTCACGGTCGAAATTGCTGCACTCCAGGCCATCCACAAAAATCACGGGTTGGCTCCCACGTAGTCGACGTCGGCGTTCTGGTCATCCGCCCCGGGGTCGAGGGTGGCACCCGCGTGCCGCCGCGAGACGGGCGTGTCCTCGGTGAGGGCGTCGTTGGAGCGGTGGTAGAGCCGCCACCACAGCGCGGCGTCCACGTCCAGCCCGCGCCGCACGGCCCGCGCGAGATGCCGGGGCACGGGCTCCGCCGCCGGGGCGCGCTCGCCCACCGTCAGCCGCGGCGCGCCGTCGCCGCAGGTGACCTCGATGCCGGCGCCGTAGGCCAGGGCGGCGTGCGGGAGGACGAGGAGGAGATGGGCCGAGCGCACGCCACCGACCTCGATCTCCGCGCGGCCGTGTTCGCGCTGCAGCGCCACCCCGAGGTCCAGCAGGGCGGGGGCGGCGTACGGCGCGGGCATGCCGTGGGCCTCGACCGTGACCCGCCCGCCGGAGGCGGCGGTCAGGATTGGGGCGCGCCAGGATGTCCCGGCGGCCTGGGCGGAGTCGAGGAAGGCCAGGCCGCCGATGCCGAGGGCCTCCGCGTCGACGATCACCTCGCGTACGGCGGGCACGGCGCCCTTCGGCACGCCGAGCAGCAGCAGGAGACGCTCGGTCATGACCCGCGTCTCCCGCAGGCTGACGGTGAGCGCGTTCGTGGTCACACTCGCTCCCTTCGCCCGCCGGCGGCACGCGCCTTCATGGTCGCTCCCCTCGGGTGGTGGCCGGCCCGCCCGACAGCACCTCGTTGATCTCGGCGACCGCGTCGCCCAGCGCGCGGATGCCCTTCTCGTGGTCGAACCGGCTGCTCGGCCCCGCGACGCTCAGCGCCCCGACGCACCGCCGCTCGACGTCGAACACGGGGGCGGCGATGCCGAGCACGCCCTCCAGCCAGCGGCCCTCGGAGGTCGCGTAACCGCGCTCGCGCACCCGCGCCAGCTCGTCCTCGCCAGGCGGCTCGACGCCCAGCTCGCGCAGCTCGGCGAGCTGGCGCTCGGTCGCGTAGGCCAGCAGCACCTGCCCTGACGCGCTGCGGCTGATCGGCATCCTGGCCTCGGCCCGCAGGTCCACCTGGAGAGGGCGGCCGGGTTCGATGCGCTGGATGATCGTGGCGGTGCCGCGTTCGAGTATGGCCAGGGAGACGGCCTCGCGTACGACGTCCACCAGGCGCTCCATCACCGGCAGCACACGTTCGCCCAGCCCCGCCTGGCGCAGCGCCGCCTGCCCGATGCGGGCCGGCCGCAACGTCAGCCGGTAGGTGCCGTCACCGGCCTGCTCCATCCACCCGGCTGCGACCAGGGTGACGAGCTGCTGGTGCACGGCGGCGCGGGTCAGGCCGAGCTCGCGGGCCAGCTCGGCGACGCGTACCGAGCGCTCGGCACCGGCCACCACTTCGAGCATCTTGAGGCATTTGAGCGCGGTGCTCAGTGGCTGCGTTCGCGGCGCGTTGTTCTCAGTCAAGGGTCATGTCCTCGGTGTCGGGTTCGCGGGGCTGCCACCACGGGCCTGGGTCTCCACCGGCCAGGTCGGCGCGTGTGGGAGCGCCCTGGAAGATCAGGCCGCGCAGGGTGCGGCCCAGGAAGTCCTTCGTCCGGTCGAGACCGTAGAAGGCGGCGTTGGCCAGCCGGATGATGTGCACCGGCAGGAAGTCCAGGTCGAGCATGTCCATCCGGGGCAGTGCGTACGGCAGGTCGCGCAGCGCCTGGAGCCGTTCGACCGCCGCCCGCTCCTCCGGATGGTCGAAGAGCACCCGGCCGACCCGGGTGCGCGGGTCGTAGCGGGCCATCAGCCGCGACAGCCGGCGCACGTCGCCGGGCACGTCCACCGACAGGTCGAAACCGCCGGGGAACTGCTCGCGCGGCCCGGAGCGCGGCTCCTCCGCGGCCCGCGACTTGTACCAGACCCTGGCCCGGCGTGCCTCGTCGGCGAGGGGCAGGTCGTGCGCCCACGCGTACGGTCCGCGCGCCATCGCTCCGAACTCCCGTACCGTCATGCCCGGGTCGCCGATGAGCCGCTCGTCCACGATGAGCCGGTCGAACTCCTCGTCCACCTCGTCCGGCAGGAGCTCCATGAGCAGCGCGTTCAGGATCTCCTCGGTCTCGGGGGCCACCGTGCCCTCGACCGCCCGCCGCAGCGTCTCGAACGGGTACGGCCCGCGCGGGCCCTCATCGCGCAGCTCGGCCGCACGCTCCCGCACCCCGCGCAGCTCGGCGGCCAGCCGGGGCCCGGCGGGGAAGACGCCGTAGCGCACGGGGTCCTGCTCGCGGTGGACGATCGCGCCGTCGAGCAGGCTGACGAGCCGCGCGTACGCCGGGTCGCCGGCCGGAGGGCCGAGCCGTCTGGCCCGCGCCAGGGCGTCTTCGCGCACGCGCAGCCAGCGGTCGACCATCCGCGGATGGTTGGCGACGAACAACACCAGGCCCAGCGCCGACCCGTTGCCCAGGCCGAGATGGCGCCGCAGCGCGGGAGCGAGCCGCGCGGCGCCGGGGCCGGCGGCACGGGCCAGGTGGTCGCACAGGTCGAAGCTGAACTCGCGCATCAGGTAAGCGGTCAGCATCTGCGCGTGATACGGCGCCATCAGCGGGTGGTCGGGCCCGTAGGAAAGGTAGGTGCGGGTGCCGAACGTGCCGTTGGCGTCCAGGCCGGTGTTGCGCATGAGGTAGCCGACCTGGCGCAGCCGGTCGAGGCTGGGCTGCCGCCCGCCGGCCAGCGCCCCCACCGCGTGCTCGAACGCCCGCAGGCTCCGGTTGGACCGGCACCACACGAGCGTCCCCGGGGCGGCGCGGCCCGCGTACAGTTTGGGCAGCTCCGTCCGTGTCTGCTCGATCCGCCCGGCGTCGGCCTCTCCTTCGAGCAGCGCGCCGACCATGTCCCAGCTCCGGCCGATGATCCGGGGGGTGCGGTCCACGAAGCGCGGCTCGGTGCTGAACGCCACGAACGACAACACTCCCGCGTGTGTCTCGACCCGGTAGACGGCCGTTCCGTCGCCGCGGTCGTCCAGCTGCAGCCGCTCCGCATCGACCGTCCATCCCTTCCGCAACATGGTCGCGACGAGCGACCGGCTGGCGCTGAAGCGGGACGGCTGCAGGGACGCCAGCCGCTCGGGGCGCATGAGGAAGGCGGGATCACGGGGTTCGATGGCGGGCGACAGGTCGCTCATAGGCCCTCGTCTTAATAATCAGGACGTCGTATGGATTATCAAGACGCTAGGGCTCAAATCACCATTACGGCAAGACCTATATTTCGCGCGCTCCATCCGCTAGGGTTCGGCGATCACTTCGCGGCTGATCAGTGAGGTGCGCATGCCGGGGGTGTGCATGGTGAGGTTGTCGGAGACGGCGATGGTGTTGAACTCCATCGGCAGGCCGCCCGCCGCGCGTACGCCGTCGGCCACGTGCGTGGCCAGTTCGCGGTGGGTCAGGTTGCACGGCATGGTGCCGGTCCAGGTGGAGGCGATGCCCACCACAGGGCGGCGCGGCTCATGCGACCCTCACCGTGTTGCGCAGCGTGCCGACGGCGCCGATCTCGACCTCGACGACGTCGCCGTCCTTGAGTCAGCCAGATCAGCAACACCATGATCCAGCGCATCGCCTGACGGCATCGTGGCGGTGGCCCGCGAAAATCGCCTGGCCAGTGCTCCTGTCCTCGCGATATTACTCACGGTAGCGAGGAGAGCCACGAGCAGGGGTTGCGGGCCCCAGCAGCCGCGCATGCCGCTCCCCGTGGCCCTGCCCCGCTGATCGGGTTCGTCCCCGCCGCGGGCGGGGACGACCAGGTGCGCGAGTGCTCCGGCACGGAACAGCCAGGGCGGGGTTCCGCGTCAACGACTATGGACTGGCGCGATAGGGAGGCTTGCCTTTGGCTCTGCCCGGATCGACGGGTTTCTGGCCTTCGACGAGCGGGCGGCAACCACATATGGTCTGCAGCCCGCTGCACTCGTAATCTGGGTTGGCCGACGCTGTCGGGGGTCGCTTACACCGGAGGAAGAGCATGCCGAACGATCCGATCTCCGTCGATGAATTACTTGGCAGACAGGACGAACCCCAAGATCTGTCCGTGACCATGGAGGCCGTCGCGGATCAACCGGACAAGGTCAAGATCACTCCCTTTCTGCCCGGCAGCCAAAAATGCCAGTGCGCCGTCTCCCTGGTCGTCCCGAAGCAGGCCATCGCATCAGTGCTCCCGACGGATGACACCGTCTGGTGTTGCGGCACACGCCACATCGTGGTGCACGTCAAGTTCACGGATCCCACTCTCGCGAGCGTCATCGACCAGGCGCTGCGTCAGGCCACGCAGTCCCCTGCACAAGCCGAAGCACCTCCTGATCCGCCGAACGCGGGATTCCGCCGTCCAATACCACCGCCGGCTCTCTGGTACTCCGACCCCCGGGCGATGTGGAATACGCAGTCACTATCGTCCGGAGAAATGATCGACTACGGAACTCTCCTGCCCCTACGCCCCAACGAAGGGGCCTCTCACACCCCGCCGACGTGCGAGGAGGCAAGAAACAACTGCCACCTCAGGTGCAGGCCCGGCGACACAAATTGTTGGCATCAGTGTGAATGCGCTTTCTACCACTGCAAAGGGCTCCCGCCCCCATTCACCTGCAGGTGACCGGCGGCCCTGCGCGCCACCCCTCGCGCGCGGGTCACTGGCCGGCCAGGCCGCTGTGCGCGACGCCGCGCACGATCTGCCGCTGGAACAGCACGAACACGACCAGCAGCGGCAGCCCGGCCAGCACCACCGAGGCCATGATCTGCGCGTACCGCAGGCCGAACGTGCCCTGCACGACATTGGCCAGGCCCACCGGCAGGGTCATGGTGTTCGGGTCGGTGGAGACCAGGAACGGCCAGAGGAAGTTGTTCCACGTGTTGATGAACGTGAAGATCGACACCGCGGCCAGCACGGGCCGCGACAGCGGCAACACGATCGTGAAGAACACCCGCCATCGCCCCGCCCCGTCCACGAACGCCGCCTGCTCCAGCTCGGGCGGCACGTCCTGGAAGAACTTGAACAGGATGAAGACGATCAGCGGCGCGGCCACCTGCGGCAGGATGATCGCCCACCAGGTGTCGACCAGCCCGAAGGCGACCATCTCGGCGAACAGCGGCGCGATGAGCACCTGCGGCGGCACCATGATCCCGGCCAGGATCACCGCCAGCAGCGCCCGCTGCCCCTTGAACTGGGTGCGCGCGAACCCGTACGCCGCCATGGCCGAGAACAGCACGGTCATGAACGTGACGATGACCGCGGTGACGGTCGAGTTGACGGCCCACTTGAGGATGCCGCCGGTCTCCAGGACCAGCGCGTACGAGTCGAAGGTGATCTCGCTGCCGAACCACTGCAGCGGGGTCACCGTGGTCTCGTCCTCGGGTTTGAGCGACGTGGCCACCGCCCAGGCGATGGGGGCGAGCCAGATGGCCGCGAGCACGAGCGCGGCCAGCAGGAGGATGACCTGGCTGAAGCTGAACCGCTTGGTCACGACGCGACCTCCTCGCGCTTGCGGAACAGCCGGAGCTGCGCCAGGGAGACGATGACGATCAGGACGAACAGGATGTAGGAGACGGCCGAGGCGTAGCCGATGCGGTAGCCGGTGAAGCCGACGTCGTAGGCGTACTCGATGATCGGTCTGGTGGAGTCCTCGGGGCCGCCGCCCGTCATGAGGTAGATCTGGTCGAAGACCTTGAGCGAGGCGACCAGCTGCAGCACCACGATGAGCGCGGTCGTGCGGCCGAGCAGCGGGAGCGTGATGGAGCGCAGCTTGTCCCAGGCCGTGGCGCCGTCGATCGAGGCGGCCTCGTACAGGTGCTGCGGGATGGCCTGCAGGGCGGCCAGGTAGAGCAGGAAGTTGAAGCCGACCGTCCACCAGACCGTGGTCAGCACCACCGACCACATGGCCGTGGACGGGTCGCCCAGCCACAGGACGTCGGTGCCGAGCGTGCCGTTGAGCAGGCCGTAGTCGGGCGGGTAGATCATCTGCAGCCAGAGGATGGACACCACGGCGGACGGCAGCAGGAACGGCCCGAAGAACGACAGCCGCCACAACCACTGCACGAAGCGCAGGTGGTGCACCAGCAGCGCGAACACCAGCCCGAGGAACACCAGCGGGATCGTGCTCAGCACGGTGAAGACCAGCGTGTTCCACAACGAGCGCCACATGCGGGGGTCGCCGAACGCCTCGGCGTAGTTGGCGAACCCCACGAGGTGGTCGTTGCCGCCGGCGATGTTGACGCTCGACAGGCTCATCCGGAATCCGAGCAGGGTCGGCCAGACCAGGAAGACCACGTAGACCAGCAGGAACGGCGCCACGAACAGCAGCCCGTGCTGTGTCCATCCGCGCCGGACCTTGGCCCTGGCGACGGGGGCGGAGGAGGTCGCGGGAGCCGCGACGGTGGTGCTCATCAGCGCTCCTCGTCGGGGAAGGGGTTCGGGGCGGACAGCAGCCGGCCGAGCGAGGCCTTGGCCGCGGCCAGGCCCTCCTCCGGCGTGCGTTCCCCGCTGATGACGGGGGAGAACGCCTCGCCGAATTCGATCCACAACCGTGACGCGGAGCCGGCGAACCACACCTGGGGATCGAGCGCGACTTCGGTGATGACCGAGCGGTACTCCGACTGCGGCTCCAGCGCCAGGTACTCAGGCAGTTCCAGGGTCGGCAGGTAGGCGGGCACGTGGCCGGCCACGGCCCAGTCGGCGCTGTTCTTGACGAGGTAGGCGATGAATGCGTACGTGGCGCGCTCCACCTCGGGGTCGCGGTCGCGCTGGTGCGGCAGGACGAACGCGTGGCAGTCGGCCTGCGCCGATCCGGTGCCGAAGACGGCGGGGAAGCGCGTCATGCTGAACGGTGTCTTGCGGTCCTTGAGCCCGGTGGTCTCCCAGTCGCCGTTCCACAGGAAGGCGGCCTGGCTGTTGGTGAAGTTGGCCACGGACGCGCCGTAGTCCGTGCGCCAGTCGCACAACCCTTCCTTGCCGAGCCGCTGCATGAGCCGCAGCGCCTCGAGCGCCTTGGCGTCGTCGATGGTGATCGTGGTGCCGTCGTCGGACAGCAGGGTGCCGCCTCCCTGCGGGTACAGCGACCACCACACGCGCCACGGGCCGACCGTGCCCAGGCCGAGCGCGTCGAACGCGAGCGGCGGTTTACCGCCCATCACCTCTTTGGCCTTGGTCAGCTGGTCCATCAGTTCGTCGACGCCGTTGGTGGGCCGCAGCTTGCCGTCCGAGCCGAGCAGCCCTGCTTTGCCGCAGATGTCGGTGTTGTAGTACTGCACCATCGGGTGGGCGTCGAACGGGATGGCGTACAGCACGCCGTCGATGTGCGCGCGCTCCCAGATGGGCGGGCTGAAATCAGCGCCCCGCAGGCCGACCTCCTCCAGCAGCCGCTCGTTGACGGGGTCGAGGATCTGGCCGGCCCCGATCCCGGCCAGCCGGGCCAGGTGGAAGGTGGCCAGGTCGGGCGATCGCCCGCCGGAACCCGCCATGGCGATCTTCGTGTAGTACGGCTCGCCCCAGGCGAGCACGTTCTCCTCGACGAAGATCTCCGGGGTTTCCTTGGCGAACGCGTTCACCATGCTGTTCATGATGATCCCGTCGCTGGCGCCCAGGAAATGCCAGTACTGGACCCGTGTCTGGGAGGAGCCGAGTCCCACGGGAATGGCGCAGCCGGTTGCGGCGGCGCCGACAAGGGCAAGGCTGCCGCCGAGGAGGTGCCGGCGGGATATGTCGGGGGGACCTTGCACAGTGGCCTCTTCCTACCGAGCCGATGCTTGGCCGTGCTCGCTGATGTTCTCGTTAACAAAGAGGATTCAGGGCAGCCGCGAACTAACCTGGCGCATCGCGCGCAGGCGACGGTGGCGATCCGCCGGGTTGCGGAGGTCGCCGCGCAGACCCCGTGTTTCATTGGGGTTACCCGAGTGTTAGCGGTAACACCTGGCATGTCAAGGCCCCCTGCGGAAACCGCTTGCCAAGATCCGGAGGCGAGCGCGGGCCCCTTGACCCCGCCTGCTGATAACGCTAACAATCTGGAACGACGTCACGCCCGCGCGACACCAGGAGTCCCCTCCGTGCACCAGGCAGAACTCACGCTCGATCCCGCGTTCAAGGTGGCTCCGGTACGCCGGCGCACCTTCGGCACGTTCGTCGAACACCTCGGGCGCTGTGTCTACACCGGCATCCACGAACCGGACCACCCCTCGGCCGACGACGACGGCTTCCGCCGCGACGTGCTCGACCTGACCAGGGAGCTGGGCGTGTCCACCGTCCGCTACCCCGGCGGCAACTTCGTCTCCGGCTACCGGTGGGAGGACGGCATCGGCCCGGTCGCCGAGCGGCCGCGCCGGCTCGACCTGGCCTGGCACAGCACCGAGACGAACGAGGTCGGCGTCGACGAGTTCGTCCGCTGGTGCCGCAAGGCCGGCGTTGAGCCCATGATGGCGCTCAACCTCGGCACCCGCGGCATCGCCGAGGCCCTCGACCTGCTCGAATACTGCAACCACCCGTCCGGCACCACGCTGTCGGACCTGCGCGTCGCCAACGGCTCGAAGGAACCGCACGGCATCAGGATGTGGTGCCTCGGCAACGAGATGGACGGCCGCTGGCAGACCGGCCACAAGACGGCCCGCGAATACGGCCGCCTGGCCGCCGAGACCGCCCGCGCCATGCGCACGATGGACAGGAACCTGGAGCTGGTGGCCTGCGGCAGCTCGGGCTCCGGCATGCCGACCTTCGGCGCGTGGGAGGCCACGGTGCTGGAGGAGACGTACGACGTGGTCGACTTCATCTCCTGCCACGCCTACTACGAGGAGAAGGACGGCGACCTCGGCAGCTTCCTGGCCTGCTCGACCGACATGGAGTACTTCATCTCCTCGGTCGTGGCCACCGCCGACCACGTCGGTGCCCGGCTGAAGTCGAGCAAGCGCATCGACATCTCCTTCGACGAATGGAACGTCTGGTACCTGTCGCGCTTCCACGGCGCCGAGCCGCCCACCGACTGGCCGGTCGCGCCGCCGCTGCTGGAGGACCACTACCACCTGGCCGACGCGGTGGCGTTCGGCGGGCTGCTGATCACGCTGCTGCGCAACAGCGACCGGGTGACCGCCGCGTCGCTGGCCCAGCTGGTGAACGTGATCGCGCCGATCATGACCGAGCCCGGCGGGCGGGCCTGGCGGCAGACGACGTTCCATCCGTTCGCCCAGGCGTCCAGGCACGCGGCGGGCGACGTGCTGCGGGTGGAGCCGGTCTCGCCGTCGTACGAGACGAAGGAGTACGGCGAGGTGCCGCTGCTGCACGCGGTCGCCACGCACACGGAGGAGGGCACGACGTTGTTCGCGGTCAACCGCTCGACCGACGCGCCGCTGTCGCTGAAGATCGACACGCGGGCGCTCGGCGGCGCGCGGATCGTCGAGGCCACCACCCTGACGGACGCCGACGTCTACGCCCGCAACACGGCCGACGCCCCCGACCGGATCGTGCCCAGGCCGAACCCCGACGTCGAGCACGACCCGGCGCGCGTCCTGCTGCCGCCGGTGTCGTGGAACGTGATCAGGCTGGCCTGAGGCTCACCCCGGGGCGGCGCCGGTGCTCTCCCTGACGACGAGCTCCGGCTCGACCAGGCGCCGCCCGTCGAGGTCGGCGCCCGCCATCCGGTCGAGCAGCATGTGGAAGGCGAGCCGGCCGACCTCGCCGAAGTCCTGCCGCACGGTGGTCAGCGGCGGCCAGTAGTAGGCGGACTCGGGGATGTCGTCGAAGCCCGCCACGCTGACGTCCTCGGGCACGCGCCGCCCCGCCTCGCGCAGCGCCCTCAGCACGCCGAGCGCCATCTGGTCGTTGGCCACGAACACGGCGGTGAGCTCGGGCTCCTGCGCCAGGCCGCGGCCGAGCCGGTAGCCGGAGCGCGAGCTCCAGTCGCCGCGCAGCACGTCGGGCACCGGCCGGCCGGCCTGCTCCAGCACGCCGCGCCAGCCCTCGATGCGGCCGTTGGCGTCGAGCCAGTCGGGCGGCCCTGCAACGTGCCACACCGTGCGGTGGCCGAGGCTGAGCAGGTGCCTGGTCACGCGCACGGCTCCGGCCCGCTGGTCGACTTTGGCCACGGGCACGGGGATGTCGTCGCCGGCGTCGACCGCCACCGCCGGCAGCTCGGGCGGCAGGTGGCGCAGGCCCTCGGTGGCCGACTCGTGCGGCGCGACGATGATCACGCCGTCGACGGCCTGGGCCCGCAGCCGCTGCACGCCCTCCTCCATCGACCTGCGGTTGAGCGAGCTGAGGCTGGCGATGCTGACGTTGTAGCCGGCGTTTCTCGCGGCCTGCTCGATGTAGTAGAGGGTGGTGGCGGGGCCGTAGAGCGTGGTGTCGATGCTGACCACGCCGAGCACGCCGGAGCGGCCGGTGACGAGCTGGCGGGCCGCCTGGTTGGGCCGGTAGTCGAGCTCCCTGACCGCGGCCAGCACCCGGGCCCGGGTCTCGGCGCGCACCCGGTCGGGATCGTTGAGCACTCGCGAGACGGTCATGGCCGAGACACCGGCGAGCACCGCCACGTCCATGAGCACCGCAGGCCTGCCATTCCTGGATTTCACCGCGGCTCACCCCCTAGCGGTAACGCTAACAGGCGGAGGGGGTGAGCGCGCGACTGATTAACGCCCTGGCCGGGACCAGCGGATCGCCGGTCGCGGGCCGGGGCAGCCGATCACCGGTACGCCTGGGCCGGGCGCAGCGACCATTGCTGGCAGGTGTTGTCCAGCCAGCTCCACTGGCGCACGTCGGCGCCGTCGGCCGTGCCGCAGTCGGCCACGTCGGCGACCTTGCCGGTGGCGGCGTTGACGATCCTGACCCAGCCGCCGCTCGCCGTGTAGACGAGCCGGAACCGCTGGCAGGTGTTGTCCAGCCAGCTCCACTGCCGGATGCCGGTGCCGTCGGCGGAGGCGCAGTCGGCCACGTCGACGACCTTCCCCGTGGCGACGTTGACGAGCCTGCTGGTGTCGTCGGCCTGGTCCTCGACGCGCCAGCGCTGGTTGGCGCCGCCGCCGCAGGTCCACTGCTGGATGTTCGCGCCGTCGGACGACGACCCGCCGGACACCTCCAGGCACTTGCCGCTGTTGCGGTTGACCAGCGTGTACCCCGCCGGCGTCGCGGCGCTCTCCCCCGCCGGCGCGGGCAGTGCGGCGCCGGTCGCGACCGGGGTGCCAAGGTTCGGAGTGCCGTCGGCGTTCCAGGTGAACTTCTGGGCGCGGGTGGTCCGGTTGTTGTCGCAGCCGCCGCTGGTCGAGCTGTTGGCGTGGTAGACGATCCAGCTCTCCTGGCCGTCGGGCGAGGTGAAGAAGCCGTTGTGGCCGGGGCCGTACACGCTGCCCGCGCGCTGGAACACGGGCGTGGACCGCTTCGCCCACGCCGAGGCGCTGAGCGGGTCGCCGCCGTTGTAGGTGAGCTGCCCCAGCTTGTAGTCGGGCCCCCAGCACGCGCTGGCCGAGTAGATCACGAACGTCCTGCCACCCCGCTGCAACGCCACCGGCGCCTCGTTGACGGTGCCGCCCTGCGTCTCCCAGCTGTGGGTGGGGCTGGAGATGCGGCTGAACGTGCCGCTGACCGTGTACGGGTTGCTCATCCGCGCGATCACCAGGCTCTGCGCGCTGCCGCCGATGAAGCCGCTGCCGAGCAGGTAGAGCGAGCCGTTCAGGGTCATGGGGCTGGCGTCGATCAGCCAGCCGCCCGGGTCGAGGTTGCCGCCGGTCAGGATGTTCCGGTACGTGTACGGCCCCAGCGGGTCGCTGCCCGCGCTCTCCAGCACGTGCGTGCGCTGGCTGTCACAACAGGTCGATCCCACCTGGCCGGCGGAGTAGTAGATGTACCAGCGGCCGTTGATCAGGTGCAGCTCCGGGGCCCAGAAGTTGGTGCCGCGGGAGCTGGTGGTGTCCTGCCAGACCTGGATGCTGGGGGCGGTGTTCAGGCCGCCGAGGGTGGGCGACTTCCTGATGACCAGCGTGTTCGTGAAGCTCGTGGTGATCAGGTAGTAGTTGCCGTCGTGGTACTGCAGCCAGGGGTCGGCACCTTTCTGCGATTTGATCGGGTTGGTGTAGGAGGTGGCCGCCGAGGCGGGGCCCGTGCCGGGGACCACCAGGGCTAACAGCAGGAGGGCCAGAGCGGCCATGGCTCTTCGGATCATCGTCGTGACTCCCTTTGGTAGCGCTAACATTCACGGCGGTTTACCGGGGGTTGCTCATGGGGTTACGTGATTGTTAGCGCTCACGTCCGGAGTGTCAATGGCCACTGAAATTTTCAGCGGCCCCGTCATCGGCCCGCGGTGCGGGAGTCGCGTCGAGGAGCAGCCGGGTGTAGTCGTGCCCGGCCTCGCATGATGGTGCGGGCCGTGGAGTCCCCGGCGAAAGGCGGGCGCGGCGCCGGGGACGCTGCCGAGGTCTCCGGCCGCCTGATCACCTGGCCCGACGACCCCGCGGCACGAGACCGGATCGTTCCCGTGCCCGAGCCGGACGCTGAACCCGGGAACGTCGCGATGGGGGCGCGCAGGGTGCGACCGGCGTCGGGAAACCCGCGGACGCCCCCGGCTCAGCCGATCGATCGCCGGCGCGAGCGGGCCGCCGGTCAACCGGCCCCGTCGTGCACCAGCAGGACGAAGGTGCGGGCGTACGAGATACCCTGATCGGGCCGCGGCCAGTCCAGCTCGGCCAGGGCCCGCGAGCCCGCCTCGTGGTAGGCGCCGTTGACGCGGATCTCGGCCGTCTCGGCGCCCTCGCCCCCGCCGAAGAACACCTTGACGCCGATCAGGTGCTCGCGCTCGAACGTGCCCTTCAGCGCGGGAGCCAGGTGCGGCAGGACCACGTGCTGGACGGCCCACCGCTGGACGGCCTCATGGTCGACGCCGGTGCCCCAGCCGGTGATGCCGCCGTGGACGGCGTGCCAGCCGGAGAAGCCGTCGGGGTCGTCGGGGCCGAAGTGGGCGGCGTGCGAGCCGTCCTGAACGAGGAGCTCGAGCAGGGCGCTGCCGGTCGTGCCGAGCCACACCTGGACGGCCCGGTCGAGGGCCTCCTCGGCGGTGCCGCCGTACCCGGCCACGCAGTCGCTGATCGTGGTGTCCTCGGGGCGGTCGACGTTGAGCACGAAGTCGAGGTCGAGGTGTCCGGGGCCGCCGGAGTGGTCGTCGCCCAGCACGACGGCGAGCGTGCCCGGCCCTTTGGCCATGCCCCCCTGGACCTGCCACGGCTTGCCCATGGCCGTGCTCAGGCGATCGGCGATCACGCCCAGGATCACGTCGTCCTCCGGTCGTCCCTCGTCCATGCTCATCCCTCTCGACCTCGCCGGGCACCACTCCGGCAAGACTAGCGAGTCGTGATCATCATGCGGGCGGACGCACCCGCGGGCGGAGAGGCGGCCCCGCTCCTGGGGCCGCCGTTCCCAGGGAACTGCCAGGAACGGTCGTTACTCTGCACCGGCATGAACCGGCAGCGAACACCGAGCACGACGCTGGCCAGGTCCGGTCCCGTCCTCTCCCGCGCGCCCGGCGCACGCGAGCTGCCCGCCCCGGGCCCGTGGGTACGCTTCTGCCAGGCCCGGGAGCACGCCCCATGAAGATCCGCTACTTCATGCTGCACGCCTACGGCGTGGGCGGCACAATCCGCACGGTCGCCAACCAGGCGAACGCGATGGCCGCCGCGGGCCACGACGTCGAACTGGTCAGCCTCGTGCGGCGGCGCGAGAGACCCCACGTCAGGCTGGACCCGCGCATCCCGATCGTGACGCTCGTGGACCAGCGCGGCGGCCGGCGTCCGGACCCGCTCGGCCGCAGGGCGTGGCGCCGGGTGCGAGGGAAGGTCGTGCCGCGCGGGGAGTTCGCGAGCGCGTACTTCACCGAACGGGTGGAGCGCGCCGCGATGGACTACGTGGCAGCGCTCCGCGACGGCGTCCTCGTGACCACGCGGCCCGCGCTCAACCTGATCGCGGCCCGCCGCGCGCCCAGGGGTGTCGTCACGGTCGCGCAGGAGCACATGAACCTGTCGGCCTATCCCGGCACCATCCGCAAGCAGATCGCCCGTCACTACGGCCGCCTGGACGCGATCACCGTGCTGACCCGCACCAACCGGCGTGAATACGAGCGCCTGCTGCCAGGGGCCCCGATCGTGCAGATCCCGAACGCGGTCCACCGGGCGGTGCAGGACCCGTCCCGGCAGGTGAACCCCGTGGTGGTCGCGGCCGGGCGGCTGACCGCGCAGAAGGGTTTCGACCTGCTCATCGAGGCCTTCGCGCGGGTGGTGGCCGACCATCCGGAATGGCGGCTGCGCATCTTCGGCACGGGCGCCAGGAAGGCCGAGCTCGACGGGCTCGTGCGGCGCCTGGAACTGGGCGAGCACGTGACGCTGCCAGGGCGTACCGGCCGGCTGGACGAGGAGCTGACGAACGCTTCCGTGTACGCGCTCAGCTCCCGGTTCGAGGGCCTGCCCATGGTGATGATCGAGGCCATGGCGCACGCGCTGCCCGTGGTCGCGTTCGACTGCCCGACCGGCCCAGGGGACGTGCTGACCGACGGGGTGGACGGCGTGCTCGTGCTGCCGCGGGACGTGAACGCGCTGGCCGACGCCCTGGTGCGGGTCATCTCCGACCGGGATCTGCGGGTGCGCATGGGCGGGGCCGCGGCCGAGACGGCACGGGCCTACGCGCCGGACCAGGTGATGCCGCTCTGGGAGGATCTGTTCGCGGAGCTGGCACACGGCGAACGCGTCACCGGCACCTTCTGGCACGGCCGGTGAGCGTAGTAGGCCAAAAGATTTACCTAGCGAAAAGCCCGGAAATTTCGGGGTTTCTGATGGCCAGTCACAGAATCTTTCTTCTTTTCGTCAACAGCACCCCAAAAGGCGCGGCAGCCTGTCGTCATGCGTATCAGGAAAGCCCCTCTTGTCGCCTTGGCAGGCGCCGCCGCCCTGGTCACCGGGGTAGCCACGCCTGCCGCCGCCCAGGTCCCGGCCGCCGCGCCCGTCATGACGGCCGCGGAAAGAGACACCCCAGCGGTGTACGGCCGGGCGGCCCATCTGATCGACGCCGAGTCCGGCGACGTGCTTTTCAGCAAGGACGCCGGCGAACGTATGCCGGTCGCCAGCTTGACCAAAACCATGACCGCATATGTCGTGTTGAAGTCTGCCAAACCCACCGACGTCGTCCGCATCAAGGCCGAAGACGTCGCGTACGCGGAGGACGGCGGCGGCACCACCGCGGACCTACGCCCCGGCGACCGTCTCACGGTCGGCGAACTGATGTACGCCCTTATGCTCCCCTCCGGCGCCGACGCCGCCCACGCGCTGGCCCGCACATACGGCCCCGGGGTCAAGGGTTTCGTCGCCACGATGAACGCGACCGCCCGCGAACTGGGCATGTCCGACACCGAGTACGTCAACGCCGACGGCCTGCCCACCCCGCGCGGCGACGGCTACTCCACGGCCGAGGACCAGGCGCTGCTGGCGGTCAAGGCGCTCCAGGTGCCACTGATCAAGGAGGTCGCCGGTACGCGGCGGCACACGCTCGCCGCCACCGACGACCACCGCGCCTACAGCTGGCGCAACACCAACAGGCTGCTCGGCACGCCGGGCGCGATCGGGTTGAAGACCGGGTTCACCCGGGCGGCGGGCTACTGCCTGGCGTTCGCCGGCGAGTCGGGAGGACGGCGTCTGGTCGGCGTACTGCTCGACGAGTCCGTCTCCAGCCGGCGGTTCAGCACCGCCGGGGCCCTCCTGTCCTGGGGCGGGTCGCGCGTGTCCGCCTGACATTGCAGCAATGACTGCAATGTCAGTAATATCCGAAATATGAGTACCCCCTCGGAAGCCGAACTGGAGTTCGTCGACGACGTCGCGGTGTTCTTCGCGCGGGAGGGCCTGCCGCTGATCGCCGGCCGGGTGATCGGATGGCTGCTCATCAGCGACCCGGAGGAGCAGAGCGCGGCGGAGCTGGCGGACGTGCTCCGGGTCAGCCGCAGCTCCATCAGCAGCGCGACCCGCCTCCTCACCCCCGGCGGGCTCGTCGAGGGGGTCCGCCGCAGGGGCGAGCGGCAGGAGTATTTCCGCATCGCCGCCGACGGGTGGAGCCGCATGGTCGCCGGGCGGTACGCCAAGACGGCCGCGTTCAGGGAGCTCACCGAGGGCGGTCTGCGGATGCTGGCCGGCAGCGCGCCCGAGCGGCGCGAGCGGCTTGCCGGCGTCCACCAGCTCTACCAGTTCCTGGAGCGGGAACTGCCGGCCCTGTGGGACCGGTGGGAGGCGTACCGCGCCGCCGCCGAAAGCGCTGGCGGAAAGGACACATCCGGAGCAGGCGCCGCAGGGAAGGGTACGGAGTGACGGCGGGGGCGCCGGCGGAGCCGTCCGGGTTGCGCAGCACCTTTCTCACCTGCCCGGAGGGCCGGCTGCACGTCTACAGCGCCGGCGACCTGGGCTCCCCCGTGCTGCTGCTCAGCGGGGCGGGGATCGACAACGCGCTGCTCAGCTGGCGGCATCTCATTCCCGCTCTGGCGCCTCGGCACCGGGTCCTCGCCCTCGACTGGCCGAAGCAGGGCAGGAGCCGCCCGTGGGACGGACCGGCCACCCATGAGCGCCTGCTGGCCGCCATCACCCAGGTGCTCGACCATTTCGAACTGCCCTCGGCCGCCCTGGTCGGCCTCTCCCAGGGCGGCGCGCTCACTCTCGCGTACGCCATCGAGCACCCCTCCCGCGTCGACCGGCTCGTGGCGCTCGCCCCCGCCGGGATCCTGTCGTTCCCGCCCGTCGTGCACCAGGCGCTCTGGCTCGTCGCCAAGCTGCCGCTGCTCAGCAAGACGTTGCCGAGCGCCATGTTCAGGAGCCGGGAGAGCATCGCCCGCTTCGCCAGGCGGGCGCTCTTCGCCGGGCCCGTCGACGACTTCGACGACGTCGTGGACGAGATCCAGGCCGAGGTGCGGATCGCCGGCGCGGGTTCGTCCGACTGGCAGAACGCCTCCATCGGCCCGCTGCGGATGCGCGTCGACCTCAGGCCGCGCCTCGGCGAGATCGCCTGCCCCGCCCTGCTCGTCCAGGGCGACGAGGACGCGGGGGTGAACGCCGAGCGCACCAGGGCCGCCGCCGCGCTCATCCCCAGCGGCCGTTGCGTGCTGCTCGAAGGCGTCGGCCACTGGTCCAGCCGCCAGGCCCCTGAGCGGGTCAACCCGCTGATCGGCGAGTTCCTCGGCGAGGGGCGACGAGCGATGGACGGTACTAGTCCTTTGGGTTAGTTTGCCCGACATGAAGCTTCGCATCGCGTTGAGCGTGCTGTCAGCGTCCCTCGTCCTCGCCGCTCCGTTCCCCGCCCACGCCGGAACGCCGGAGCTGGGCTGGGAGCTCAAGGAGACCGCGGTGACGGCGCGCCTGCGCGGCCTGTCGCCCGTCAGCCGGCACGTGGTGTGGGCCTCCGGCTCGGAAGGCACCGTGTTGAGGACCGTGGACGGTGGGCGACGCTGGCAGAACGTCTCCCCGCCCGACACGGCGGCGCTGGAGTTCCGCGACATCGAGGCGTTCGACGCGCACAGGGCCGTCGCGCTGTCCATCGGCGAGGGCACGGACTCGCGTGTCTACCGCACTGACGACGGCGGGCGTACGTGGACGGAGACGTTCAGGAACGACGAGCCGAAGGCGTTCTACGACTGCCTGGCCTTCTTCGACCGGCGGCACGGGCTGGCCATGAGCGACCCCGTGGACGGCCGGTTCCGCATCCTGGCGACCCACGACGGCGGGCGGAGCTGGCAGGTGCTGCCCTCGGACGGCATGCCGGAGGCGCTCCCGGGCGAGGCCGGGTTCGCGGCGAGCGGGCAGTGCCTGGTGACGGCGGGCGGCCGGGACGTCTGGCTGGCCAGTGGCGGGGCGGAGCGGTCGCGGGTGTTCCACTCGGATGATCGCGGGCGTACGTGGACCGTCGCCGACACCCCGATCCCGGCGGGCGATCCGGCACGCGGCGTCTTCGGGCTGGCCTTCCGCGACCGGCACCGGAACATCGCCGTCGGCGGCGACTACCGTCCCGGACAGCAGTCGCCGAGCGCCGGGGCAGTCAGTGAGGACGGCGGGACGACCTGGCGGGCGGCCGGCGCCCCACCGCCCGCGTACCGGTCGGGTGTCACCTGGCTGCCCTTCCCGCCCTTCGCCGCCGTCGCCGTCGGGCCCTCCGGGAGTGACGTGACGTATTCGGGCGGCCGGAGCTGGAAGACATTCGACGACGGATCGTTCGACACGGTGTCCTGCGCGCGGGACCTGTCGTGCTGGGCGGCGGGCGAGCAGGGCCGGGTCGCACGACTGACCCTGCGGTGACCGGCCGCCGCCCAGCCTGCCGCGCCCACCGCTGAACGACCGAGCCGGATGGTCGTGCCCGCCGCTGAACGACCGAACCGGATGGTCCTGCGCGACCGCGCCGCGTGACCCAAGGGCGGCCGACGCCGTGTGACCGGCCTTGGAGCGGAGTGGCGGCGGGTGTTACGCGGGTGCGGATCAGCGCACGCCGCGCGGGCGGAACTGGATGCTGATGCGCGGCCCCGCCGGGCGGCTGGTCTTCGGAATGGCGTGCTCCCAGGTGCGCTGGCAACTCCCGCCCATCACGATCAGATCGCCGTGGCCGAGGTCGTGGCGGATCGAGGAACCGCCGCCGCGCGGCCGCAGCAGCAGCGAGCGGGGGTCGCCGACCGAGAGGATCGCCACCATGGTGTCCTCGGTGCTGCCCCTGCCGATCGTGTCGCCGTGCCAGGCCACGCTGTCACGGCCGTCGCGGTAGAAGCAGAGACCGGCCGTAAGGAACGGCTCGCCCAGTTCCTCGCCGTAGTGAGCGTTGAGCGCCCGCCTGGCCTCGTCGAGCGCCGGATCGGGCAGGGTCTCGTGCTCGTCGTAGAACTTCAGCAACCGGGGCACGTCGACCACCCGGTCGTACATGTGCCGCCGCTCCGCGTGCCACGGAACCGTCTCGGCCAGCCGTTCGTAGAGCTCGTCCGCTCCCGCCAGCCAGCCCGGCCTGAGGTCGATCCAGGCGCCGTGGGCGAGGTGCGTCCTGCGCACCGTGGCGCCGAGCGGCCCGACCGCGAGCTCCTCGTCGAGGCCGAGCAGAGATGCTTGGAACGCGGCTGTCATAGGGACGAGTGTAGGCCATCGTTCAAACACACATTCGATCACCGGTGGGTGGCGCGACCGCGCAGGTGCGCCCGGCCTGCGCGGCACGCAGTCCGTACAGGCCGGGCCGTCCTCGATCGCGAACCGGTCTCCAGGACCCTGGAACGCTTTCTGGCACCTTCCCGGCAACCCCGCCCTCACACGAAGAGCACCATCCATGTAACGTCTCATCCATGTTATCCCGTTACATGGCTGGGGCCGTAGCCGCGCGCACCGGAGACGAGATGTCTGGGCCCGCCCTGCTCGTCACCGGACTCGCCGTCACCGGGTCTCCCGTGCTGGCGTCGTGGTTGCTGGCCGGGCTCACCGTCTCGGCCGCCGTGGGCGGGCCGCTGCTCGGAGTGCTGCTCGACCGGGCGCGGCGGCCCGGCAGGCTGCTCGCCTGCTGCCTGTCGGGGTACGCGGCCGGGCTCCTGCTGGTCCTCTCGGGGCTGGGCCGGGTGCCGGAGGCGGCGCTCATCGGGGTGGCCGTCGCGACCGGCCTGCTGGGTCCCGCGCTCGCCGGCGGCTGGACCGCGCAGTTGCGGCTGGTGGCCGGTCCCGAGCGGCTGGGCCGTGCTACCGCGCTCGACGCCATGACCTACAACGTGGCCGGACTCGCCGGTCCCGCCGTGGCAGGCGTGCTCGCGACCGTGGGCGGCGGCACCATGGCGGTGGCGGCATGCGCCGCGCTCCTGATCGCCGCCCTGCCCGTCGCCTGGACTCTGCCCCCACTTCTGGACGCAACCTCCACGGGGACCTCCGCAGGCCGGACATCCACGGGGAGAGCATCGTCTGGGAGGACGCCGCCCGATCGACGGCCGGTCGGGATCCGGACGTCCCCCGAAGGACATCCAGACCCGGTCCCACCCGAGGTTCAGCCGACCGAGACCGGAGCCACCGGCGGCGGGCGCGAGGAGGTCGAGGGTCAGGAGGCCCAGCGTCAAGGGGCCCGGCGCCAGGAGACCGCGCGCGAGGAGGGCGGGCGACAGAAGACCGGGCGGCAGAGAGGCGGGCGGTCCGTCCGGGCGGAGCTGGTCGCCGGGTTCGCCGTCATCACCGGGAATCCGTCACTGCGCAGGGCGACGGCCGGGTCCATGATCTCGTGTGCCGGTGAGGCCATGCTGGTCGTGGCGGCACCCGTGCTGGGTGTCCGGCTCACCGGAGAAAGCGGCCACGGCGCGCTGCTGCTGAGCGTCACCGCCGCGTGCGGGCTGGCGATGAACGCGCTCCTGGCCACCCGCGCTCCGGCCCGCGCGGGAAACGAAGCGCGGACCGCCCGCGACCCGGCGCGTACGGAGGGCGGGACACGCGTCGCCCGCGACCCGGCGCGGTGGTGGGATGGGGTGCTGATCTGGGGGACGGCGGTGCTCGGGGCAGGGATGGCGCTGGCGGCCGTGTCGGAGTCGTTCTGGATCGCCGTGATCGCCGCCGCCGTGGCGGGTGCGGGTGCGGGGCCGCAACTCACCGCGCTGTTCTCCGTACGCCACCGCGAGGCGCCCGCGCGCCTGCGGAGCCAGGTGTTCACCACGGGCGCCAGCCTGAAGATCACCTCGTACGCGCTCGGGTCCGCGACGGCGGGCCCGCTGGCTGCGTACTCGCCCGGTGCGGCCCTGCTGGCCGGCGCGGCGCTGCAGGCGGTCGCTGTGGTGGTGCTCATCCTGAGGCGGTCACCGGGACGACGGCCCGGCACGCCCGGCCAGGAAGAATGAGACGCCGGGCGAAGGTCGCCACAGGGGAGGCCGAACGCCGGGGGCGAGGGCGCGTCCGGGCAAAACGAACGCCGGGGGCGAGGGCGCTCCCGGGCGAAGGGAACGCCGGGAAGGGGCTCAGGTGGGGACGCGTGGTGAGGAGCGGGAGCGGTGGGCGGCGACGCGTTCGCGGGTGGCGCAGCGGGCGCTGCAGTAGCGTCGCGGGCTGCCGCCCCCGAGGTCGAGGAAAGGCCGCCCGCAGCTCCGTGCGGCGCACAGCCCGCCGGGAACCCTCTGGTGGTCGGCGAGCAGCACCGCGAGCGCCATCGCCGAGGACGCCAGGAACCACTCCCCCCACGGCGCGTCGTCACCGCTGTCGACGTGCAGGTGCCACGTCGTCGAACCCCCGTGGCTGGTGAGTCTGGGCGTCTGGGCTCCGCCGGCGAGCAGCCGGTTGAGCAGGGCCGCCGCTTCGTCTGCGGTCTGCGCGCCCAGCACCTCGCGGAGCCGCGCCGCCGCCTCCCGCATCGCCGTCAGGTCGTTCGCGCTGAGATCGAGGTCTCCGGTCTCCCCGTGGTCGCGCAGGACCCGCGCCACCGACTCGATCGACGGCTGCTCGTGCAGCAGCACCACGCACAGGTCGACGGCTCGCGCGGCCATCACCTTGGTCGAGTAAACCTCCACCCCAGCAGCGTATGCCCGCGCAGTGCGGGAGTCCGCAGGGTCAGCGGCCGGCGAGCAGCTCGGCGAGGCGGTCCATGGACTCTCCGCCGCCCTTCGGGCCGTCGGCCCGCACGATGGCGTCGCGCGACTCCCCGACTGGTGCACCGACTTCGCCACGTACCTCGTCCGGCCGTCCACCGCCTCCAGCGTGACCGTCTCCAGGGCCACGTCCTCCGGCCAGCCCTCGAACGCCCACGTGCGCACGTAACGCTCCGGTGCCACGACGGCGTGGTAGACGCCGCAGAAGGCGTACTCCTTGCCGTGCTCGTCGATGTTCACGTAGCGCCAGCGGCCGCCCGGCCGGACCTCCATGAGCTCGACCCTGGTGGTCAGGGATCTCGGCCCCCACCAGCGCGGGATGAGCCCGGGATCGGTGATCGCCCGGAACACCACGTCAGGCGGCGCGTCGAAGACACGGATCATGACGACGTCCTGCCGGCCGGGTTCGATGACGAACTCGGTGTCACCCATGGTGTGGTCCTCCCTCACCGCGCTGGATCCGCTTGATCTCCCGGTCGAGCCGGTCGAAGCGGTCGGTCCAGCGCTCGCGGTAGCGGTCTATCCATTCCGACGCGCCCTCCAGCGGCGCGGCCTCCAGACGGCACGGCCGCCACTGCGCGTCGCGGCCCCGGCTGATCAGCCCTGCCCGCTCCAGCACCTTGAGGTGCTTGGACACCGCCTGGAGGCTCATGTCGAACGGCTCCGCCAGCTGGTTGAGCGTGGCCTCCCCTCGGCCAGCGGGGCGAGGATGGCGCGCCGCGTCGGGTCGGCCAGGGCGGCGAAGGTGCGGCTGAGCTGGTCGTCGGGCATCCGGGTCGGTCTTCCTGTCGAGAGTGCGCGTGGTCAATGATCCACGATCGCGCCGCAGGAGGTGTTCACGGTGGCCGAGGTCATGGTCCTGGCCCGGTCGGAGGCGACGAACGCGGCGACGTCTCCCACGTCGGTCAGCGTCGCGGCGCGGCCCAGCAGCGTCGACTCGCGGATGGCGGCGGCGATCTCGTCCCTGCCCTCGAATCCGTCGGTGAGGCTCTCCGGCACGCCGCCGGTGATCATGGTGACGACGCGGACGCCGTGCGCCCCGGCCTCGCACGCCCACTGGCGCCGCATGCTCTCCATGGCGTCGAGCGCGACCTTGAACCCGCCCAGCCCGGGTGCCGTCTGAGGGCCGCCGCCGCCGAACATCAGGATCACGCCGGACCCGCGCGGCGCCATGTGCCGGACGGCGGCCCTGGTGGTCAGGAACTGTGTGCGCGTGGCGACTTCGACCGGCCGCAGGAACTCCGCGACCGAGATCTCGGCCAGCGGCTTCTGCACGTCCTGGATCCCGATGGCGTTGAACGAGACGTCGATGCCGGCCGCCCGCCCGGCCACCGAGTCGGCGAAGGCGTCGACCTCGTTCTCGTCGAGCGCGTCGACCCGGGCGGCCTCGGTGCTGCCGCCGGCGGCGCGGATGTCGGAGACGACCTTGTCGAGCGCCGCCGGAGTGCGGCCGGCGAGGAAGACGCCTCGAAGGGCCCCGTCAAGGACGTGCGGTGGCTACAGGGGGCGGCGGCCGGCGAAGCCCAGCTCGGTGCGGTGATACCAGGCGAGCTCGCGTTCGCCCTCGATCCAGCAGAGCCGTACGGACATGCCGCCGAGCTCCGAGGGGAAGTCGACGAGCACGGGCGCGATGCCCTTGACCTCGATCCCCTGCTCGCTCCATCCGCTCAGGATCTCCTCGACGCGGGCCTGCAGCCCCTTCAGCTCAGGCAGGCCGCCGAGCTCGGAGCGCCCTTTCGCACGCCGGTCGAAATCGATCTCGGCCAGGTCGGCGCGGGCGGAGATCACGGCGCGGGCGTCCTCGATCACGGAGGGGAGCAGCGCACGGGCCTCGTCGAGGGTGAAGATCCGGTCCATGCGCCCACGCTAGCGGCTCGGTTCGAAGGCGTGGATGAGCAGCTGCTCGGCGTGGTCGAGGTAGTCGTCGAGGTAGGCGGCGGCCGCATCGGGCCCGCCCGACCCGATGAGCTCGAGCAGCGTGCGGTTGCGGTCGACGAACGGCTCGTGGAAGGCTCGCGGGTTCTCCATCACGTGGAAGACGAGGCGCAGCTCGGCCAGCAGCTGGCGCATGGCCTCGTCGATCCTCGGGCTGCCGATGAGCGAGACGAGGGTCTGGTGGAACCGGATGTTGGCGGTGCCGACGCCCTGCCAGTCGTCCTTCGCGGCGGCCCGCTCAGCGTCACGGACGGCCTCGCCGATCGTCGCGAGCTCCGTCTCGTCGGGGGTGCGCCGCACCGCGGCGCCTTCGAGCACGCGGCGCACGCGGTAGAGGTCGGAGACGTCGGCGGCGGACGGCAGTCGGACGAACACGCCGCGGTTGAGCCGGTGGTCGAGCAGCCGCTCGTGGCCGAGCAGCCGGAACGCCTCGCGCAGCGTGTTGCGCGACACGCCGAGCGCCTCGGAGATGGACTCCTCCGACAGCCGCTGACCTGGAGGGAAGAAGCCCTCGCTGATGCGGTCGCGCAGGATGTCGGCCACCCGTTCCGCCGTGCTGCTGCGTCCCAGGCGGGGCCGGTCCTGGGAGAGATCAGCAACCACGTTATCCACATTTGACAGGGAATCATGGAGCAAACCTCTTGTCGAATTGTTCAACGATCCTTACGTTGAACCTATCCCCTCAACTCAAGGAGCATTCGATGTCAGGCTCCACGCAACAGACCCGGCGGGTGATCCTCGCCAGCCTGATCGGCACGTCGCTGGAGTGGTACGACTTCTTCCTCTACACCACCGCGGCGACCCTGGTCTTCCCCCAGCTGTTCTTCCCCGACCTCGACCCGTTCAACGCCACCTTGGCCTCGCTGACGACCAATGCCGTGGCGTTCGTGGCCCGCCCGCTGGGCGGCATCGTGTTCGGTCACTTCGGCGACCGCGCGGGCCGCAAGACCGTCCTGGTGGTCACGCTGCTGGTGATGGGCATCTCGACGTTCCTCATCGGCGTGCTGCCCGGTTACGCGAGCGTCGGCGTGATCGCGCCGATCCTGCTGGCGCTGCTCCGGTTCGTGCAGGGCCTGGGGCTCGGCGGCGAGTGGGGCGGCGCGGTCATCATGTCGCTCGAGCACGGCGACGGCCGGCGGCGCGGCTTCAACGCCAGCTGGCCGCAGGTCGGAGTGCCCGCGGGCTACGTGCTGGCGACGGGCCTGCTCACGGTCATGTCCTTCACGATGTCCGACGCGGCGTTCCTGTCGTGGGGCTGGCGGGTGCCGTTCCTGCTGTCCGGCGCGCTGGTCTTCGTGGGGCTGTGGGTGCGGCTCAAGATCTCGGAGTCGCCGTTGTTCGCCGAGGTCGAGCAGCACGGCGCCAAGGCGAAGATGCCACTGCTCGAGGTGCTGCGCACGCACCCGCGCGCCCTGCTGTCGGCCTTCACCGCGCGGATCGGGGTCGACGTGGCCTTCTACACCTTCACGGCGTACATCATCGTCTACATCACCGGGGAGCTGGACCTGCCGCGCTCGTACGCGCTGAACGCGGTACTGATCGCCTCGGCGCTGCAGCTCGCCCTGATCCCCGTGGCCGGCGCGCTGTCCGACCGGTACGGCCGGCGGCCCGTCTACCTGGCGGGCGTGGTGGCCGCCGCGGTGTGGGTGTTCGCGTTCTTCCCGCTGCTCGACACCAGATCCTTCCCGCTGATCGCGCTGGCCGCCATCGTGGCGCTGGTCACCCACGCCGCCATGTACGGCCCGCAGGCCGCGTTCATCGCCGAGTTGTTCAGCACGCGCCTGCGGTACAGCGGCGCGTCCATGGGCTACCAGGTGGCCGGCATCGTCGGCGGCTCGCTGGCCCCGGTCATCGCGCTCCAGCTCTTCCACACGTTCCAGACCACGCTGGCGGTGTCGATCTACGTGGTCGCCGCCCTGGCGGTCACGACCGTGGGCCTGGCCATCGCCCCTGAGACGCGCGACCTCGACCTCGCCGCCGGCCCCGACGTCCCCGCCAAGCCCTCGCTGCCGGGCCAGGTTGGCCCGTTCGCTTGAGATCCGCAGGAATGCCGCGAAAGCCGTGGGCGGCGGCTGCCAACGCCGCCCGAGCGAAAGGATCCGGATGAGAATCGCCCTGGCCGTCGTCGCCGCGATCATCGCGATCCCCCTGCTCATCGGGGGTGTGGGCGGCATGCGGAGCACGAGCGGCGGCGAGGTGGCCGTGGTGCGCGACGGCGGCCCGCTCGACGACAACAAGGTGCGCGAGGTGATCAACCCCGGCTCCGGGGTCACCTGGACCGGCATGTGGTCGACCGTGCACCGCTATCCGGCGCAGCAGCGTTTCTACACGATCACCGCGGACGCCAAGCGGGCGACCGCGCTCGGGGTGGACGTGGTGACGGTCCCGAGCAGCGACGGCGTGAACCTCGGCATCGAGGGCACCCTCTACTTCACGCTCAATCTCGACCACGAGACGCTGAAGAAGTTCGACGACAAGTACGGAACACGCACCTTCCGCGCCCAGGACGACAGATCGCTCTACCCGTGGGACGGCGACCAGGGCTGGGCGGCCTTCTTCGGCCAGGCCGTCCGGCCGGTGATCGACAACGCGCTGCGCGGGCAGATCGGCGCGATGCGCTGCGCCGAACTGGTGCCCTCCTGCTCGCTGCTGGAGGGCTCCGATCTCAAGCCGCGGGACAGCAACGCCACCATCGTCAAGGTGCAGGAGGCGGTCAACGCCTCGCTGACCCGCGACCTGCCCATCACGCTGGACGGCGATTTCCTGACCGGGCTGCGCTTCACGCTGGTCAAGGTGACGCTGCCCGGAGAGGTGCAGAAGGCCGTGGACCGCTCGCTGGCCGCCGCCGCGGCCGTCTCGGAGGCCCAGGCGAAGGTCGCCCAGGCCGAGGCGGAGGCGGAGGCGAACAAGGCCAGGCAGGACGGCTACGACAAGTGCCCGTCCTGCGCCGAGATCGAGAAGCTCAAGTCGCTGCCGCAGGGCATCACCGTGTACGCCCCCGGCAACCCGCAGTCGGTCGTCGTGCCCGCACGCTAGGCCGGGATCTCGGGGGCGGCCGTGCGCTCCGTCCGCCAGCGGCCCTTGAAGGCCGCCATGGAGATCAGGAACACGACCTGGCCGGCGAGCGCCACGGTCAGCCACGTCTCCCAGCCGCCGGCCTCGACGACGATCGGGGAGACGACCAGCAGGACCACGATCATGACGCGGACGACCATGCCCCAGATGCCGAGCGCCGAGCCCTGCAGCCGGGACTCGACGTCCTCGGCGTTCTCGGAGAAGCCGGCCATCCACGGCACGTACGCGATGCCCATGAACAGCAGGATCAGCGCGTAGACGACGGTCACGTGCGCGGCGGGGACCCCGGGACCGATCAGGGCGATGAAGTACGCCATCGCGCCGATCGTCAACACCGTCCCCACGGCGATGAACGGCTTGCGCAGCCGCAGCCGGTCGGACACGCGGCCGACGACGACCACGGTCAGGGCGTTGACCACGATGCTCAGCGCCACGACCCGGTTGGCCTCGGCCGGGTCCATGCCGAACGCGCCCGAAAGGATCGTCTGCCCGAAGATGGCGAACGTCCAGTAGAGCACCTGCCAGCCGGTGTTGCCGAGCACGTGCGCCCACAAGTGCGGGTGCCTGAACAGCTCCCTGACCTTGCCGGGAGCGATGATCTCTCCCACCTGGACGGCCTGCTCGTCCTCCAGCACCTGCGCCCGCAGCGCGGCCGACGGCTCGGCGATCTTCCAGGCGATGATCGCGCACATCGTCAGCGACACCACGCCCATGATGATCGCCTGCGACTGCCACGCGTTGCCGAACAGCGGCAGCGTGAAGCCCGCGATGAGCGCAGCCAGGAACGAGGCCCCGACCGGTCCCCACGTCCAGAACGCGAACGCCTGCGCCCGCCCCATCCGCGGCGAGAAGTCCCGCACCAGCGACGCGGTGATCGTGATGCCGGCGCCCTCGATGAACAACATGAGGCACCGGATCCAGAACAGCCCGGCCACGGTGTCGACCGTGGCGAGCAGGAAGTTGCAGGCGGCCGTGACGGTCAGGGTCGGCACGAGGATCTTGACCCGGCCCCACCGGTCGGACAGGATGCCGCCGAACCCGGCCGAGATCCCGCCCACCAGCACCGACAGCGCGGCGATCTGGCCGTAGACGGTGAGGGACATGCCCAGGTCGTCCATGAGGAGGGGCAGGATGGTGGCGATCGTGGTCTCGAAGTTGACCACGAGGCTGGCCAGCACGGCTATCGCGAGCAGGAAGATTCTGCGGCGGCCGACGGGATAAACGCTCAGTTCGCGGACATAGAACGGCTTCATTCCCATCCTCCGGGGGGACGGACCTGGGACTCGCTCTAGAACGCGTTTCTAGTTACTCAACAGTTTCCGTTTCGTACCGGCAAGTCAATCTTTTCGGCCATCACAAACCCATCTCGATCACTCATAGCGAGCGGAGCGGTCCATCTCGTGGCCGGGCATGGCAGGTTGTGACGGAATCGCCATCGATTCACAGAACAGGCGGCCTTGAATGGGCATAAACTGCGCGCCTGTGAGCCTGCCTGTACGTGAACGTTCCCCCCGGCCGGGAGGCGGTCGCCATCGCCGTCCCGTGCCCACGTCCTTGCCGCCGGACGCTCCCCTGCTCGTGCTCGCCACCCCCGGCGACACCGCCGGAGTGGCCCAGGAGATCGCGGCGGTCGTACGCGTCGACCACCCGCAGATCGAGGTGCGGCTGAAGAGCGTCACCGACCTTGCCGACTCGCTGCCCCCTGGCCGTGACGCCGTCGTCGTGCCGCTGCTCACCTGGGAAGACCCCGTCGTCATGGCGGAGATCGGCAAGGCCGTCGCGGCCAGCGGCTCGGAAGCCGTCGTGACCGAGGCGCTCGGGCCGCACCCGCTGCTGGCCGAGGCGCTGCACATCCGCCTCGCCGAGCGCGGCCTGGCCAGGGCCGACCGCGTACGCCTGCTGAACGTCTCCAGCCCCACCGACGCCGTCATCCTCGGCACGGTGGGCGGTCAGCGGGCCGTACAGGCCGTGCAGGCCACCGCGGTGCTCCTGGCCTCCAGGCTCACGTTGCCGGTCCTCGCCGCCTCGATGGACAGCGAGCCCGGCGTCGTCCTCGCGGCCCGGCAACTGCGCAAGGCCGGCGCGGAGCGCCTCGCGATCGCGCCCTGCATCATCGGGCACGAGGCCCCGCAGGGCATCGTCGAGGAGGCGGCCGCGGCGATCAACGCCGGGCACGCGGAGCCGCTCGGCTCCCACAGCGCCGTCGCCGAACTTGTCGCGCGAGCTTACGGAAGTCAACTCGCCACTTGACAGCAACTTGTAGAGATCACAAGACTCGCGTTACCGTCTGTCGCATGCGGCGTGTCCTGTGCAAGGGTGAGCGTTTAGGCCTCCGTGACGTCACGGAGGCCGACGTCGCCGCCCTGCACGCCGTCTACGGCGACCCCGCCGCGACCCAGCACACGCCCTTCACCCCACGCGACCTGCACGAGGTGACCGCGCTGGTCCAGCAGGCCATGGAGGCCGCCCGCGCCGAGCCGCGCCGCCTCTATGTGCTGGCCGTGATCGACGCCGAGCACCACGGCGTGATCGGGGTGGCCCGCCTGCGGATCGAGGCCGACCACCCGCACAGCGCGGAGATCGGCTTCGGGCTCCATCCCGGCCAGTGGGGCCGGGGCATCGGCACCGACCTCGTGCGCCTGCTGCTGAAGTTCGGCTTCAAGCAGCTCGGGCTGCACCGCATCTGGGGCGCCCGCTCCCCCGCCAACCTGCCGGCGCAGCTCGCGATGCTGACGGCGGGCATGGTCGAGGAGGGCCGCATCCGCCACCACGTGCACACACCGCACGGCTGGCGCGACTCCATCGTGCACTCGGCGCTCGAGGACGAGTGGACCGAGCGCTAGACGCCCCACCCCTTGACGACCAGGGCGGCGACCTGCGCGGGAGAGCCCGCGCCGGCGTCCACGGCGTAGTCCTCCACCCGGGCCGCGGCGAGGATCGGTGCCAATTCCCCCGCCCTTTCGAGGTGCCAGTCAAGTGACTCGGGGTCGTTCGCGTGGCGTACGCTCAGCCGCTTGCGGACTTCGGGGAGAGCGGCGTGGAGCCGGCAGACGGTGAGCGGGACGCCCAGCGCCTCCGCGTAGCCGGCGCGCTCGGCGCGGCTCTCGATGACGCCGGCGAGGACCAGCCGCTGCGCGCCCGCCGCCAGGAAATTGGCCGCCACCGGGCGCAGGTTGCGCATCGTCAGGGCTCCGTTGAAGGGATCGCCGGGGGGCGCGGGCCAGGCCCGGCGGAGCCAGTCGACGTCGATGACCGCGTGGGGCACGCCGGCGTCGATCAGTACGTCGCCCGCGGCGTCCGCCACCGACGTCTTCCCCACGCCCACGGTGCCCGTGATCAAGAGAGCCTCTGCCACTTCGTGATCTTACCGCCCTTACCGGGCAGACCCGCCGGACAGGCGGAGTGGCGGGAACCGGGATTGTCGGTAGGGCGTCCTACGATGAGCCTCCTCACGGAGGGAAACTGCCATGCTCGACTCGCTGATCGTGCCCCTGTTCGTCACCACGGACCTGCCGCCGGGGGCGGAGCTGGCCGGGTTCGGGGAGCTGCTCGCCGAGACGGCGCGCGTGCTCGGCCGCGACGGCACGGGCTACGCGGCGTTCCTGGCCGGCAAGGTGTTCTGGCTGGACCGGCCCGTGCTGCCGGGTCAGCGTCCCGCGGCCGAGACGGAGCTGCGCTTCGCCGGGATGCTGGGCCATCTCGCCGCCTCGGGCCCCGGCCACACCGCGCGCAGCGCGGTCTTCGACCTGCGCAGGGCGATCAGCGAGGCCGTGACCGGGCGCTACGGCGACGTGGGCGTCGCCCCCGCCGTGTTCGCGATCCGCGACCAGGACGTCCGGGAGCGCACGCCCGACACGGCCCTTTCCATCGACACCCGCGACGCCGCGGCCGAGCTGGTGAGCGCGGCCCGGCCCTACCTCTAGCCGCCCCGGCCCCCACCTGCGATGGTGATCGGAGATCATTCCGCGCGAGCGGCCTGACGACGAGGAGGTTCACGCATGGCGGTGCTCGGCGCCATCTGCTTCGGAATCGTGATCGGATGGCTGACCCACACGACGCAGCGCCACCGGCAGGGCGCGGCGGGGCTGGCCGACCTCGCCGCGGTGCTGGCCGTCGTGGGCGGGGGCGCGGTGACGGCGGTGCTGGGCCTGCCGGAGGCGTTCGGAGGCTACGCGGTGGGGCTCGTGATCGGGTTCTTCGGCCACCTCGCGCTGGTCACGCTCATGCCCGGCTCGAAGTGGACGGACGCTCAGCCGGGCAGGCCGACCAGCACGTACGGCGCCCAGAGCCCGGGCTCGGCGGAGCCGTAGAGCTCGCGCAACCCCAGCACGGCCGAGCGCAGGGCCCGCGCCTCGCCCTCGCCGTCGCGCCGCCTGGCGTAAAAGTCGCGCAGGAGAGCCAGGGTGATCTCGGGCGCCACCGGCCAGAGCGCCAGCAGCGCCGACCTGGCCCCCGCGTGCAGAAACGCGTGCCCCAGCGCGGCCACGTCCTCCGCGCCGGGGACGGTCACGCGGACCGGCGCATCGGCACCCTCGCGGACCCGCGCACGGGCGCCCTCGCCTGCCTGCGCACGGGGGCCTTCGCGGGTCTGCTCGTGGGTGGTGAGGACCACGAGGCGGGCATCGACGTTCATGGTCATCAGCCGCCTGGCGGTGAGCAGGCCGTCGGCGAGCCGGACGCCGGAGCCGAACGGGTCGCCGCCCTGACCGAACACACCGTGGCACGCCAAGTGCAGCACGTCCCACTGGCCGGGCAGGAGCGCCGCGGTGGCGGACGGGCCGGTGCGGGGCCGGGTGCCGAGCAGGGCGGCGACCTCCTCCGCCTCGGCCTCCATGGGAGCCCTCGCGCCGTCCCCCCGCGGGAAGCCCAGCACCAGCGAACTCGCACCCACCGCCCGGGTACGCCGCGCCAGGCGGGTCAGGACGGCGGCGGACGGGGCGTAGGCGACGGGGAACCGTTCGATCAGCGTGCGGCCATCCGGGGCGAGCGCGTGGAGCGGGATGCCGTGCAGCTCGGCGTGCGGAAGGAGGCGCACGAGGTCGAGGTCGTCGCCGAAGGTCTGGAGCGCCTCCCGCAGAAGCAGGTCGGCCAGCCGCCTCCAGAGGTCCGCGCGCCGCCGGCGGGCCTCGACGTCGAGCAGTCCCGGCCGCTCGCGCGCGGTGGCGAGGAAGTCGCTCAGGACATCGCGGCCCGCGGCTGTGGGGAACACCCGCGGCTCGGCCCAGCCCGTACGATGGGCGAGCACGGTGACGGCGCCGTCCCCCACGGAGAACCCGAGCAGCCCGACGGCCCCCATGGCATCCCGGGAGGTGGGGCCGGTAGCCGCAGGGGAGCGCACGGCCGGCTCGGGCGCGACGAGAGCGTCCAGCTGGGCCTGGTCGGGTGGGGCGCCCCGCCGCAGCGCCACGTGGCAAGGGGCCAGGGGTTCCATGCGCCGCCACAACGACTCCACCTCGGCTCTGGCCTCGCGGGCGCGCCGGATGAGCGCCGCCGCCTGCTCCGGGTCTCGGGTGTTACGGGCGGCCGTCATGAGCGTACGCACGGCGTCGAGCCCTCGCCGCTCGGCCTCCAGCATCTCACCGGGCACCCCTCCGGGCGCTGGGCCGGGCTCGGGCCACCGTTCCTGCTGAACCGGCGCGGGACGCGACGCGCCGCCCGATCGAGCGGAGGCAGGGCCGGGCCCGCCGCCAGGGAAAGCGGGGCCGCGCTGTTCCGGGCCGTCGCCGCTGCTTTCGAGCGGGCGCGGCGGGGGGTCGAGGTGAGCGGTCGGCGTGGTGACTTTGGCGCGTTCGAGGATGGTCCAGGCGGTCAGGCCGCGCCGAAGACGTACGGCGAGGTCGAAGGCCCGGTCACGGGCGGGCGGGTGGCCGAGCTCGACGGCGCGTTCCGCGTCGGCCAGCGCGGCGGGCAGGTCGCCGAGCGCCTCCGCGGCCAGGGAACGATGGTGGCAGGCGACGCCCAGCTCCAGGTCGTGCCCGAGTTCGGCCAGCAGGTCGATGGCCGCGGACAGCCGGCGGCGGGCGCGGGCGTACGAGGAGGTCATGACGTCGTGGGCGCCCAGGCGGCTCATCGCGAGCGCCGTACCGGGGCGGTAGCCGAGCTCCTCGGCCAGGGCCAGCGCCTCTTCCAGGAGGAGCGACGCCCGGGCCGAGCTCTCCAGGCGGGCCAGGGTCCGAGCCGGGTCCCGCAGGCGGGTCAGCTTCTCCCCCGGGTTGTCCAGGCGCGTCGACGCCCCTGCCGGGTCCTCCAGGTGGGCGAGGGCGATCAGGGCCAGCACCACGCCGTGTCCCCTGCCGTGAGCACGTTCGAGGGACAGGCTCCGTTCGGCGAGCGGCTTGGCCTCGTCCCGTTCCCCGCGCAGCGTGCGGACCAGGGCCAGGTCCGCGTAGGCGTCCGCGAGCCCGGTCCGCACGCCCAGTTCCTCGCTGATCGTGAGGGACTGCCGGTAGCGGGACGCCGCCTCGTCCAGCTCGTCCAGCCCGAGGTGGAGTGCGGCCCGTCCGGCGAGGAGCGGGGCTCGCAGGGCGCGCCAGATGGGGGCGTCGGCCAGGGCGAGTCCCTCGTCGAAGGCGTCCGCGGCGTCCTGCCAGCGGGCCTGGGCGGTGAGCGTACGGCCGAGCAGGTCAAGGGCCTGGACGAGCTGGACCGGGAGGGCTGTGCCCGTTGCCCTGGCCAGGCTGACGGCTTGGGCGAGGTGCCGGACCGCCTCGTCCGTCCGTCCGAGGTCCCTGGCCGCCGCGCCCAGGTTCCGCAGGTGCTCGATCCGGCGGCCGTCGCGGAGCCGGTCACCGCGCGCCGCGCGGTCGTAGGCGGCGATCGGGTCTCCCAGGGCGCGGCAGAGGGCGGAGAGTTTGGCCAGCAGGTACGAGCGCTCCTCCGCGCCCTCGACGCCCCCGTGCACCGGCTCTTGCGGAACAGGCCCCTGACCCACGCCTGCGGCATCCGGCTCGCCCAGGGCGGGACCTGGACCGGTCCCGGCGGAACCCAGCTCCACCGGAGCGAAGCCCGGCCCCGTCCCGGCGGAACCCGGCTCGCCCAGGGCGGGACCCGGACCCGTCCCGGCGACATCCGGCTCGGCCGGGGACGCGCTCGGCTCGGAGCCGGCCGGGGCGTGCGCGGCCCTGTCGGTGGTGACGGTCTGTACCGGTCTGGTGAGAGCCGTCCGGGAGGCGGTGGGATCCTGGGCCGGGCCGGTGGGGGCGCGCTCCGAGGCGGTGAGCGCCTCTTCAGCGAGGGTGCGGGCCGTAAGCGGGTCTCCTGCGGCCTCCGCCTCCTCGATCCGCAGCCACAGCTCCAGCCGCTCCGCGCCGCCGTCCCGGCCGCCGCCCGCCCGCACCGTGGTGAGCGCCTGGTTGAGGGTGCCACGGCCGCGGGTCACGTCGCCGAGGGTCAGCTGGATGGCGGCGAGCCGGGACAGGACCTCGACGTCCAGCTCGCCCGCCATGGGCGCGATCACCTCGAACGGCACCCCCATCACGTCCCCGGCCGTCTCCAGCCCGGCCAGGCCGGTCTCCAGCGCGGCCCTGGCGCGGCGGAACTCGCCTTGCCGCTCCAGCGCGAAACCGAGCCGGGTGGAGGCGAGGGCCGCCAGCCGGTCCTGACCGCCTTCGCGGTAACCCGCCATGGCCTGCTCCAGCGCCGTCACCTGCGCGGGCACATCACCGGTGCGTGCGGCCAGCGCCGCCAGCCGATCGCGTACGACGGCCTCTTTGACGGGGTCGCCCGCGGCCGGCCCGAGCGACGAGCGCAGGCGTTCCCCCGCCTCCCGCAGCTCCCCGAGCCGCACGTCCAGAGCGGCCCTGCCCAGGGAGGCGGTCAGGAGCGCCTCGGAGTCGTCCGCGACGGCGGCCAGCTCCAAGGCGCGGTCGAGGTCCGCCGAGGCGTCCTCGGCACGGTCGAGCACGGTCAGGCAGGTGGCCCGCATGGTGAGCGCCGCCGACTCCTTTGCGGGAGCGCGCAGCCGGGCGAAGGCCTCCGCCGCGGCCCCGAAGGACTCCAGTGCCCGCTCCGGCTCGCCCTCCGCGTAGGCGAGCGCGCCCAGGTTGTACCGGGCGGATCCGGCCCCGTCGTCGTGGCCGGCGGCCTCGTACTCGCGCTCGGCCAGGTCGAAGGCGAACCGCGCACCGGCTACGTCACCGCGCTCACGGCGGCGCCGCGCGATGCGGTACCACTCGTCGGCGGGCTCGCGGCGCCGTCCCCTCCGCCGCACGATCTCCACCAGCCGGGTCTCGCAGGCGGCCGCCTGTGCCCGGTGGCCGCGCCCGGCCAGCATGACGGCGTGCGCGTCGAGCGTCCTGCAGGCCTCCTCCCACGCTCCAGCCGCCTCCAGCTCGATGGCGCAGGCGGTGATGCGCTCGCCGGCCGCCGTGAGGTCGCCCTGGTCGACGGCCGCCCTGGCGGCAGGCACCAGCGCCATGGCCGCCCGCTCGGTCTCGCCCAGATCCACGTACAGCTCGCGCGCCCTGGCCGTGCGGGCCACGGCTGCGGCGGGGTCGCCGGCGGCCAGGTGGGCGTCGGCCGCGCGCTCCTGATGGGAGGCCTCCTCGGCGGCCAGCCCGGCGTCCTCACACAGGGCGATGGCGCGCAGGTGCTCCTCGACGGCGCCGGCGGGATCACCCGACCGCAGGTGAACGGCGGCCTTCCTGCCGAGCTGGAGCGCCTCGGAGCTCGGCTCGCCCAGCTCGTGGTAGAGCGCGGCCGACCGTTCGTACGCCTCCAGCGCCCGGTCGAGCCGGCCGGCGTCCTCCTCCCCTGCTCCTTGCCTGGACAGCGCGTACGCCATCCGCGAGCGCGACCCCGCCTCACCGAACGCCGTGGAGGCCCGGGCCAGCACGTCACCGGCGATGTGCGGACGACCCAGCTCGGCGAACCGCGACGCCACCTGGAGCAGGTGCTCGCCGCGCTCCCCCGGTGCTCGCGTCCGCCGTTCGGCGAGGCGCAGCAGTTTGCCCGCCGTCTCCTCGTCCGGCGAGCGCAGGGCCAGCTCGGTCGCGGCCTGCGCGAGCCGCTCGTCCACCGGCACCGGCTCCGGCTGCTCGATCAGATCGTCCAGCAGGTCCCCTAGCCGCGACAGCAGCCCGGAGCCGCCGTCAACACCGGCGGCCATGGTGGGGTCCAAGGCGGCGCCAGGGGTGGAGTCGTGAACGGCGGCTGCTGCAGCGCTGGCTGCCTCCCCGGCGGCGGGTGAAGGGCCGCGGGTGGCGGGCGAAGGGCCGGGAGCAGTGGGTGAAGGGTTGAGGGCGGTGGG
>NZ_SMKP01000073.1:0-46037 GCF_004349015.1 Nonomuraea diastatica | reverse complement strand
GCCCGCGAGCTCCCACCCCCCGGAGGTGTCCGATGAACGAACATCCGCCTGCCCGTACCAGCGTCTCCCGCCGCGGATTCATCGCCGGGACCGGCTCCGCCCTGGGGCTGGCCGCCCTGGGCGTCCACGCGCGGCCGGCCGCCGCGTCCGCCCCGATCGCCGACGGCGCCCACGTCGCCGTCCTGGTGA
Source organism: Nonomuraea diastatica (assembly GCF_004349015.1). Classification (NCBI taxonomy): domain Bacteria; kingdom Bacillati; phylum Actinomycetota; class Actinomycetes; order Streptosporangiales; family Streptosporangiaceae; genus Nonomuraea; species Nonomuraea diastatica. The sequence continues at coordinate 45,848 of NZ_SMKP01000073.1, read as the reverse complement.
TCGGCACCGGCTACGGCGGGTCGGTGGCCGCGCTCCGCCTCGCCCAGGCGGGCGTCGACGTGCACATGGTCGAGATGGGCATGGCCTGGGACACCCCCGGCACCGACGGCAAGATCTTCTGCAACACGCGGGAGCCCGACTACCGCTCGTACTGGCTGCGTACCAGGACCAAGGCGCCGCTCAGCAACTTCCTCGGCTTCCCCATCGACCGGGACATTCCCCGCTACACCGGCATTCTGGATGCCGAGGAGTTCGGGGGCATCACGGTCTATCAGGGCCGCGGCGTCGGCGGGGGCTCGCTGGTCAACGGCGGCATGGCGGTCGTGCCCAGACGCGCGAACTTCGCCGCCGTGCTCCCCTCGGTGAACCCCGACGAGATGTACGCCACCTACTATCCACGGGCCAACGCCGGGCTCGGGGTCGCCACCATCGACCCCGGCTGGTTCGAGTCGGCCGACTGCTACCAGTATTCGCGCGTGGGCCGCAAGCACGCCCAGCGCTCGTCGTTCCCGTTCGTGTTCGTGCCCGACGTCTACGACTGGGACTACATGGAGCAGGAGGCGGCCGGCACCGTGCCCAAGTCCGCGCTGGCCGGCGAGATCCTCTACGGCAACAACCACGGCAAGAAGTCGCTGCAGAGGACCTATCTCGCCCAGGCCACGGCCACCGGCAGGGTGACGATCTCCCCGCTGCACAGGGTCACCTCGGTCGCCCCGGGGTCCGGCGGCGCGTACACCGCCGTCATCGAGCAGCTCGACACCACCGGCGGCGTCACCGCGACCAAGACGGTGACCGCCGACAAGGTGTTCTTCGCCGCCGGCAGCGTCGGCACCAGCAAACTCCTGGTACGGCTGAAGGCCGCCGGCGTCTTACCCGGCCTGAACGGCGAGATCGGCAAGGGCTGGGGCGACAACGGCAACGTCATGTGCGGCCGGGCCAACCACCTCTGGGACCCGACCGGCAGCCTCCAGTCGGCCATCCCCTGCTGCGGCATCGACAACTGGTCGGCCGGGGGCGCGTTCGCGGAGGTCGCGCCGCTGCCCACCGGCATCGAGACGTGGGCGTCCTTCTACCTGTCGATCACCAACAACCCGCACCGCGCGCAGTTCACCTGGAACGCGGAGGCGGGCAAGGTGGAGCTCAACTGGCAGACCGCGTGGAAGCAGCCCTCCATCGACATGGCCAAGACGATCTTCGACACGATCAACGCCAAGGAGGGGACGATCTACCGTACCGACCTGTTCGGCGTCTACAAGATCTGGGGCGACCACCTCACGTACCACCCGCTCGGGGGCGCGGTGTTGAACAGGGCCACGGACAACTACGGCCGCCTGCACGGATATCCCGGCCTGTACGTCATCGACGGCGCGCTGATCCCCGGCAACACGACCGTCAACCCGTTCGTCACCATCACCGCGCTCGCCGAACGCAACATCGAGCGGATCATCGCCGCCGACCTGTGACCGGGGCCGTCACGCCGCGCCGCCGTCGAGGACGATGTCGATGCGGTGGTCCCCCACAACGAAACGCGTCGTGTGCGGCACGGGCTCCCGCCGTCGCTCGCCATCGAGACGTGCGGCGACGCGAGCTCGACCAGCGGTCCGTTCGCCTCGTGCGCCAGGCCGCCGTGGAAGGCCACGTCGGCCACCATGTGCGCCGGCCCTTCGTCGTCCGTGTGCGAACACCTCGTCCCACGTCGTCGCCAAGCGCCCATGATCGCACCCCTGCCCACGCGGCACCGTGACGGTGGAGACTCTAGGCGGGCACGGTTCGAGGACTCAGGAGGGACACCAAGGTGGCCGAGCAAGAAGTGTGGGACCCCTTCGGCACGTTGCGCCGCGCGTTGTGGATCGGAGGTGGCCAGTGGGCCGGCAAGTCGACCGTGGCCCGGCTCCTGGCCACACGATACGGCGTCACCGCCTATCACTACGACTACCACGACGCCCGCGGCCACAATGATCGCCGAATCGCCCGCCGCGTCGCTTTCGGCGAGCCCGTCACCGAACCCGACCTTGACGCCGAGTGGGTCCGCACGACTCCGGAGGACATGGCCGCCGCGACCCTGGCCGGATTTCCTGACCGGTTCGGCTGGGCGCTGGACGACCTGCGCGGGCTCGTCTCCGGGCACCCCATCATCGCCGAAGGCTGGGGGCTCCGCCCCGAACTCGTCTCGCCCCTCCTCGACTCTCCGCGCCGCATGATCGTCATGGTGCCCGCGCCCGAGTTCCGCCGGCACCAGATCCGCGTGCTGCCCCGGGCCGTCGCACTCGGCCACGCCGTCAGCGACCCGGCCCGCGCGCAGGCCAACCGCCTCACCCGGGACGAGCTGGTCGCGGATGACGCCGTCCGCAGCGCCCACCGGCTCGGCATCCGGGTGCTCGAAGTCGACGGCTCCTGTGACGCCGACGCGATCGCGGAAATCGTCGCCGAGCATTTCGGCCCGTACCTTCCCAAGAAAAGCAACTGACGTAACACAAGCGTTAAGCCGCACCAGCTGCCGCCATTCTTCGTAATGGCCCGAATCCAGTCATAAAGGGGGCATTATCGCACAACACTGAAGGCGAAAAACCCGCTCTTCCGAAGGGCTCGGTAGATAGTCTTTGACCCGCGCGGCATTGGGTGGGGCGGTGGCGAGGGAGCCTGCATGCTTGACCAGCGGAATCATCAGGGCAAGTTCGCCGAGGACTATGTGCGCGCCCTCGCCTCCGCCGCGGGGCACCTCGTCTACAAGGACGACCTCGACCACGACGGGATAGACCTCGGCTTCCGCTATCCGGGCAGGGCCGGGCACATCGCGTCGCCCGCGATCGCAGTGCAGGTCAAGTCGTGGTCAGCGCCGTCGCGCAACGGGCCTGACCTGTACTTTCACGGGCTGAACGGAGCACCCAACGGCACGCGCCCGTCCGGGTGCCGCTGGGCAACGTCCTCACCGTGCGCGCCCTGCGCGAGCTCGTCGGCGCGCCCGCGTGACCAGGCCCCTGTCAGTCGCCGACATCAGCAGCTATCTCGCCATGACCGGCTGGTCCCGCCAGCCGGTCATCTGGCGGGGCGCCGCCGTCTGGGTACACGAGGGCGATCACGAGATCCTGGTGCCCGGCACGGACGACCTCGGCGACGCGCCTCCGCCTGAAAGAGGGTGCGCGCGGCCCCCGGGCCACGCGAGATCGGCGGCCTTTACGTAGTGAATTCGCCGTCAAGCATCCCTGAAATTGACCGATATGTCATGGAATATGGCTATATAGGTGCTAACGTCCGAATTGAAGGAAGCGATCAACGGGGGAGGAACAATGACGTTCGACTTCCAGCACGGAGGAGGCTGCGGCCGCCGTCGCCGCCGCTGGCGTCGCCGTCGCTGCCGTCGTAGGCGCTGGTGGGGCGGCTGGGGCGGCCCCTGGTGGGGCGACGACTGGGACTGGTGGTAATCCATTCCCACGAGAGCCGCGGATTGTGGCGATGTCGGTGTGCGGCCTACACCCGTTGGCAAACTGCACCCTCGCCACAATCCGCATCTCCAGTCACATCACCCGCACGTTTTCCGAGTCAACACTTACGGAGCATGTTGAGCAGGGCCACCTTCTCGTTTCGCGTCACGAAGAGCCGGTAATGGCGCTTCACGGTGATCCAGGAAATGGCATAACGGCACCAGTGGGCGCGGCGCGGCGGGCGCCAACTCTGCGGGCCCTTGGCACCCTTCGCGATGTTCGCGGAGTGGCTGACCGTGATGAGCTCAGGCCGCTTGAGGTCGTTGGCGAACGCGCGCCTGCGCGCCGGGCTCCACCTGCTGGCCCCCGAACGCCACGCGTACGCCAGCGGAACGACGTGGTCGACGTCGACCAACCTCTCGCTCCTGAGCTTCTTACCGTCGTACGGGCTGTACCAGACACCCTTGACCGGATGGCAGGCCGCGTTCTTGCGCACGCCCCGGCCGTCGCGGGCCAGAACCACCTCGCGAGCGTTGCACCTGCCCTTGTGCTGCTCCCACCGCGGTTGGAAGCGGCGGTGACTGTAGCCGCGGATCGATAACGGCCTGGCCACCTTCAACTGGCCCAGCATCCGGCGGGCCAGCGCGCCGGCCTCGGCCTGTGATCGCTTGCGAGCATCCGCCGCCGCATGCGGGGTCGCGGCGACAGCGGTGACCGGGATGGCCAGCAGAGTCAGCACGACGACTCTGGCCAGCCGCGTCAAGGAGATCATGCCTACACCCCTACCAGCACGCCCCCCTCCGGTGGCAGCGATATTCATGAAACCGGGGGCGATGCAAGCATCCCTTCCCGTCACGTTCACGCTCCCCCGCACCACGTCCAGGCCCGCCGTCGCGTCGGCGGGCCGGCACCGGTCCTACGGAGCGCCGCCGATGGCGCAGGCGCGGCACGGGGGCTGGCCGCAGGTGCACTGCATGATGGCGTCGAGAACGTCGTGGTCGTGGTAGAGGCACTGGTCCCTGCAGGTGTGCCGCGGCACGAAGCCCGCCTGGATCTCGTCGGGCCACGGCTCGTGCCCTTCGCGGCAGCGTACGAACCGCTCGGGGTCGGACGTATGCAGCCCCTGCATGCGTGCGCGCGCCTCGCCCTCCAGCGTCCGTGTCTCCTCCACCATGGTGGTGAGCTGGGCGGCGATAGCGGAATAGTGGTCGTCCCCGGTGCGTACGTGCGCGGCCCGCAGCGCCATCGCCGCGTTGCTCAGGAATCGTGTGGCGTCCTGAAGATCGGTGGTGTGGTGCAACTGAATGCCGGTAACGCCTCGGACCCACACGGCGTCGTTTTGCATTGATCAACCTTTCACAGCGGCAGAGCGCTCACAACAGTCCTGGGGGATACGCCGTAGGATAAGCGCCTTTTACCGGGCTTTCCGTGGCGGAGCAACCAGGTTGACCTTCTCCGCGATGGTACGGGGGAAAGAGAAAACCCCCTGCGCCTGCCGATCCGGTCGCGTAACGCATGCGGCGGCGGGCCGTCACCACGCTGGGGAAATTTTATGCAATATTTGCCGAATCATTAAGGGGGCGGCCACCCCAGGTGATATCCCGGGAGGGCCGCCCCGCGCGCGTCGTGACGGTCAGCTCGTCACGGCGCACTGGCCGCGATCCTGGCTGGCGGGTCCTTTCGCGTTCGGACGTACGTCGAAGTCGAAGATCGCGGTGGGCAGGTAGAGCGAGCAGCACGCGTTGGGGATGTCGACGATCCCGCTGACCCGCCCCTCGATCGGTGCCGCGCCGAGGAGCAGATAGGCCTGTTCGCCGCTGTAACCCCACCTCTTGAGATACTCCACGGCGTTGAGGCAGGCCCTGCGGTAGGCCACCGTCGCGTCGAGGTAGTAGTTGGTGTCGGTGTCGTGGTCCACCGAGATGCCGATGAACGACAGGAACTCCGAATATCTCGGCTCCACGTTTCCCGGCATGAAGAGCGGGTTGGTGGTGACACCGTATTTCTCCATGCCGCCCTTGATGAGGTCGACGTGGAAGTCGATGTAGCCTCCCATCTCGATCGCGCCGCAGAAGGTGATCTCCCCGTCGCCCTGGCTGAAGTGCAGGTCACCTCCTGACAGCTTGGCGTCGCGCACGTGGACCGGGTAGAAGACCCGGGCGCCGCGGGTGAAGTTCTTGATGTCGTGGTTGCCGCCGTTCTCCCTGGCGGGCACGGTACGCGCCCCCTCCGCGGCGATCCGCTGGGCCACGTCGCCGGTCGCCGTGCCGGTGACGGCGTTGTCGGCCAGCGGCGGCAGGCCGAGCGGCGGAACGCGCTGCGGGTCGGTGTCGATGAGCGTCTGCTCCCGGCGGTTCCAGCTGCTGAGCAGGTCCGCCGACGGCGCGGTGCCGAAGAGTCCCGGGTGGGTGATGCCGGTGAAACGAACCCCCGGCAGGTGGCGGGAGGTCGCGACCTGGCCGTGGAAATCCCAGATCGCCTTGTAGGCGTCGGGGAAGTAGTCGGTCAGGAATCCGCCGCCGTTCGCCTTGGCGAAGACGCCGGTGTACCCCCATCCCTGTCCTGGCGCCTCCCCTACCTGCTGGGGAACCGCGCCGAGGTCGAGGATGTCGACGACGAGCAGGTCTCCGGGTTCGGCGCCCTCGACCCCGATGGGCCCGCTCAGCACGTGCGCGACGGTCAGGTCGACATCGCGTACGTCGTTCGCGGAGTCGTTGTCGCCGATCTGGGCGTCGGTCCATTCCCGGCATTCCATCCGGAACTCGTCTCCGGGACGTACCATCTCCGCCACCGGAACGTCCGGGTGCCAGCGGTTGTGCCCAGGTACCTCCTGGTCGCGCATCGGCTTCGACTGGTCGATCTTGAAAACTACCTTCGGCATGATGGATGTCCTTCTTCTCGGGGATGGCTCCTTCCTGGCTGGGCGTTAGCCTCACCTCTCTTCCGCCTCGGCGGGCTCCGTCAGGTCCATCGCGGGCGATGCCGGCGCTCGCCGTCCGGCCTCGAGGGTTCCTCCGCCTCGCCGGGCGCCGCGCCGGCCGGCTCCCCGTGTCGCGTCAGCGGCCACAGCGCGGCGAACACCACCACGCCGAACACGGCGAGGATGATCGCGAAGAGCCTGGTGTCGCGCCAGTAGCCGGCCAGGGTCATGAAAGCGGGGATCGCCGCCGTGACCCAGCCCTGGATCGCCGTGACCCAGCCGGTGTACCTGGTGATCCGCGTACGTTTCAGCCCGAGCAGCACGAAGAACAGAGTCCACAGGAACGACCAGTAGAGCCAGATGACTCCGAAGGCGGGATCGCCGAGGATCCGGAAGTTGGCGAACGAATAGCCGAGCGCCATGACGGCCACGAAGAGCGAGAAGTAGCCGACCCCTGTGGTGTCGAAGCCGCCGAGCAGGTTGATGCCCACATAGAGATAGGTGAATCCGAACAGATAGATCCCCGACGCGCCGAGCACCACGGCCGGGTCGGTGGGATTGAGGATGACCAGCACGGTGGGCGTGATCACCTGCAGCGCTCCGACGAACAGGTTGAACACGCCGGCCGCTTTCGGTTCGACCTTTCCCAGGAGCATCAGACCGTTGAGGAAAAGCACCGCCCCCACGTAAAGGAGTCCGACGGCTCCCATCACCGACACCTCCTCGTGTCAGTACGGGTGGTTTCAAGGCTGTTTCAAGGCCGGGGCAGCCGCGACGGTGCCGGGTGTGACGGCGGTTGCCACCGCCGCCCCGGAGGCACGTGCGTGACCACCTCGGGCGCTTCCCTGCTCTGCTCCTCTCGGGTCAGGGCGGCGGACGCCGCATGGGAGAGCCGGGTGAGGTTCGGGACGGTGAAGAATCGGCGGGCCGGAGAGCGGCACACCGGACAGTCACGGACCGCCTCGGCGGTCCCTATCGGCAGGCGCACCTCGAATTGCCCGCATTCCAGACAGCGGTACGCGTACGTTGCCATGGACATCCCCGTAAAAGATCGGGATTCTTTTCACGGCACGACACCGCGTGCGGCGTTATGCCTCCATATCTCCAGAAAACCTCCAGGCTATTCGCCCTGTCAAGGTCCACGCCCCGGCCCCGTACGAACAAAAAAGCCTTATCCGTGCACGGCACGCCATTTATCTTTTATGCATAAAAATGGCCTTCTCGTAAGGCAGCCATGGCGTTACCCAGAAAGACGCACGCCTCCCGGCGCTAGAGCGTGCCGAGCGCGCGGGCCAGGACGGTCGCGGTCTTCGCGATGGTCGTGTTGTCGGTGGGGAGGCCCTTGGTGCGGTTGGTGTAGATCGACATGATGAGGGGAGCGGCGCCCTTCTTGGGCCAGATGACGGCGATGTCGTTCCCGCCGCCGAACCCGTCGGAGTTGGTGCCGGTCTTGTCGGCGACCGTCCAGGTCTTGGGCAGGCCGGCGCGGATGCGCTCGCCGCCGGTCTTGTTCGCGAGCAGCCAGGCGAGGAGCTGCCTGCGGTCCTTGGCGTGCAACGCCCGCCCCACCGTGAGCACGCGCAGGTCACGGCCGATGGCCGCGGGCGTGGTGGTGTCGCGCTTGTCCTTGGGGGTCCAGTCGTTGAGCTCGGGGTGCCAGCGGTCCATACGCGAGGTCGGGTCCTTCAGCGTACGGAAGTACTTCGTCAGCCCCTTCGGCCCGCCGATCTGCTTGAGCAGCAGGTTGGACGCGGTGCCGTCGCTCCGCGTGACGACCGCCTCGCACAGCTGGGAGACGGTCAGGCCGTCCTTGACGTGCTTCTCGGTGACCGGCGAGTTGGGCTTCATGTCGGCGCCCGTCCACGTGATGAGCTTGTTCATCAGGCCGGGCTCGGCGGTGCGGGCCTTCTGCAGCACGGCCGCGCAGAGGGGCGCCTTGAAGGTGGACAACATCGGGAAGCGCTCGCCCGCCCGGTACGTCACGGTCTTGCCGGTGGCCGTGTCGAGCGCGTACGCGCCGATCCTGCCCTTGACGGCCACCTCCATCTTGCGCAGCTCTTTCCTGGCCAGAGCCGCTCCGGGAACCACCGCCGTCGGAGCCGCCACGGTCGTCGGCACAGTCATCGACACAGTCGTCGGCGCGGCCGAGGCCGGGCCCCCGCCGACGCCGATCAGAAGGGAGGCCGCCAGGGCGGACGCGGGCAGGGCGGCCACGATCCTGCGGGTGCGTACGTGTCGCATGTCGAATCCTCCGCTTGTCGGCTGTCAGAGAAAGGAGCCAAGCAGATGCGATCAAGCGATGTCTAATAGCGATACCGATCACCGGGCGATATCCGCCTCGATATGTGCCCACGTCAGGCTGACCGCCGAACCGTTACAGCAGGCCTTCCTTCGGGCCGAGCACACTGGACAGGAACGCCCTGGTGCGCTCGTGTCCAGGATCGGCCAGCAGCTCGCCGGGCCGGCCCCGCTCGACGGCCACGCCGTCGTCGAAGAAGGTCAGCCAGTCGCCGACCTCCCTGGCGAAGGCGATCTCGTGGGTCACCACGACCATCGTCATCCCGTCGGCGGCCAGCCCCTTCATGACCTCCAGCACCTCGTCCACCAGCTCCGGGTCCAGCGCGGACGTCGGCTCGTCGAACAACATCAGCGCCGGGTTCATCGCCAGCGCCCTGGCGATGGCCACCCGCTGCTGCTGGCCGCCGGAGAGCTGGTGGGGCCGCTTGTGCGCGTGGTCGGCCAGCCCTACCCGCTCCAGGTGCTCCATCGCCAGCCCCCGCGCCTTGTCCGCCGGGCTGCCCAGCACGTGGACGGGCCCGCAGGCCACGTTCTCCAGCGCGCTCTGGTGGGCGAACAGGTTGAAGCGCTGGAACACCATGCCGATGTTCCGGCGGAAGGCGGCGAACTCCTTGGGCGTCCAGGGGTGGTACCTGCCGTCGCGCAGGGTGTGGCCGACCTCCTCGCCGAGCACCCGCAGACTGCCGCCGAGCACCGGCTCAAGACCGTTGACGCAGCGCAGGAACGTGGACTTGCCCGAGCCCGACGGGCCGATGACGCAGCTCACCTCGCCGGCGGACACGGTGAAGTCCACGCCGTTGAGCACCTGCACGTCGCCATAGCTCATCCGGACGTCTGTGGCCTGCACGACCTGCGTCCCCGGCGCGGTCACGCCGTCGCCTTCGGCAGGACCCTGGCCGCCAGGCCGCCGCCGCGCACGAGACGTACGGCGTCGGAGCCGAACCGGCGCTCCAGCCTCCCCTGCAGGAAGGTCGCCACGGCGGTCATGAGCATGTACCACAGGCTCGCCACGATCAGCAGCTCCATGATCAAATTGTTGGCCTTGTAGATCTGGCTGGCGTTGGTCATCAGGTCGTGCCCGGCGACCACGTACACCAGCGACGTGGTCTTCAGCATGGAGATGAACTCGTTGCCCGTCGGCGGGATGATGATGCGCAGCGCCTGCGGGAGCACGATGACCCGCATCCGCTTGGCGGGGGTCATGCCCAGCGCGTACGCCGCCTCGGTCTGCCCCTTGTCGACGGCCTGGATGCCGGCGCGCACGGTCTCGGCGAAATAGGCCGCCAGGTTCAGCCCCAGGCCCAGCATGGCGGAGGTGAAGCCGGTCATCACCTCGTTGGTGTCCCACTTGAGGCCGATCATCGTGAACGGGATCTTGAGCACCAGCTCGGGGAACAGGTAGGCCAGGTTGTACCAGAAGATGAGCTGCACCAGGACGGGCGTGCCGCGGAAGAACCAGATGTAGCCCCCGGCCAGCCCTCTCAACACCGGGTTGTACGACAGCCGCATGATCGCGATGAGCACGCCCAGCACCAGCCCGAGAGCCGTGGCCACCACCGAGATCTCGATGGTGACCCAGACCCCGGCCAGGATGCGGTCGTCGGCCAGATATTCGACGACCTTGCTCCAGTCGAGGCGAGGATTGACGACGACCAGGTAGGCCAGCCAGCCCGCGACCGCCAGCGCGGCGGCCGCGCCCGCCCAGCGGCCCCAGTGCAGGGTGCGCGCGACGGGGACGGGGGTGCCCGTCGCGTCGAGGATCGGCTCGGTGCGCACGGTCACTTACCGCCGTTGACCGTGGCGGACTCGACGGCCAGTTTCTCCAGGTTCCACGCCTTGAGCACCTTGCCGTACTCGCCGCTCCGGATGAGGGCGTCCAGTGCGCCCTTGACGGAGTCGATCAGCTCCTTGTCGTCCGGCTTCATGCCGATGCCCCACAGGCTCTCCGTGCCTTCGAGCGCGATCGCCTCCACCCCCAGCTTGGGGTCGGCGGCCTTGTAGGTCGTCACCACGTAGTCGGTGATGCTGGCCTGCGCGCGACCGCCGCCGACCTGGAGCAGGGCCTCCTGATCGCCGGGGAACTTCAGGATGCTCACGGCGCCCTTGCCGGCCTTCTCGCAGTCGGCGTCGTACTGTTCGGCCAGCGCGAGCGAGGAGCCGTTGTCGACGACGGAGACCGTCTTGCCGCACAGGTCGTCCGGTCCCGAGATGCCCGCCGGGTTGCCCTTCTTGACCAGGAGTCCCGCGCCCGCCCGTACGTAGTCGACGAAGGAGACCTTGCCCTGGCGTTCGGCGTTGTCGGTCATCGAGGAGATGACGAAGTCGTAGCGGCCGGTGAGCACGCCGGGGATCTGCGAGTTGAACTCCTCGTCGGTGATGGCCACCTTGACGCCGAGCTTCCTCGCGATGGCCCGGGTCAGTGAGGGGTCGAGCCCGATCGCGGTCTTGCCGTCGGAGCCGTAGAACTCCATCGGCGGGTAGCCGAGGGAAGAGACGACCTTCAGCCCGTCGGTCTTCAGCCGGGCGGGCACCTTGGCGGCGAGCGCCTCGTCCGGGGTGATCGCGTTGATCACGCCGGCCGCCTTGTCCTCGGCGGGGGCCTGGTCGAGAACGACGGGCGCGGCCGACCGCTCGGCCTCCGCGCCGGAGTCCAGGGGCTCGGCGCCGCAGGCCGTGGCGGCGGCGAGCAACGCGGCGGCAGCGAGCAAGGTACGGATCCGGGTGTTCAATGGGGGGTTCTCCTTCAGCTTCGCTGCCAGCGGACTTCGCCGCCGACGACGGTGGTCATGACCTTTGTACGCAGCACCGCGTCCGGTGACTCCAGGAAGGGGTCGGTGTCCACCGCGATGAAGTCGGCGAGCTTGCCGGGCACGAGGGTGCCCTTGCGCTCTCCCTCGCCCGCCGCGTAGGCCGCGCCCAGGGTGTGAGCGGTGATGGCCTCGGCCATGCTCAGCCGCTGCTCGGGCTGCCAGCCGCCAGGGGGTGTGCCGTCGGGGCGGGTACGGGTGGCGGCGGCGTGGAGTGCGGCGAACGGGTTGGGATGCTCCACGGGGGCGTCGGAGCCGAAGGCCAGGGCGACGCCGACGTTCAGCATCCCGCGCCAGGCGTAGGACGCCACCCCGTGACCGGCCAGCAGGGAGTCGACCAGGTCGATGTCGCTGGTGCAGTGCACGGGCTGCATGGAGGCGGCGATGCCCAGCCGGGCCATCCTCGCCAGGTCGCCGGGCCGCACGTGCTGGGCGTGCTCGATGCGGTGCCGCAGGCCGGGCGTGCGGCCGATGGCCTCGTAGGCGTCGATGACCAGGCGGTTGGCCCGGTCGCCGATCGCGTGCGTGGCCACCGCGATGCCGGCGCCCGCGGCCCTGCCGAACAGCTTGACGATGTCGTCGTACGGCGTGACCGCGATGCCGGCGTTGCCCTGATCGCCGGCGAAGGGCTCGCTCATGTGGCAGGTGTGCGAGCCGAGCGCGCCGTCGCTGAAGATCTTCACGGGCCCGGTGCGGATCCAGTCGTCGCCCTGCCCGGTGCGGCGTCCCTCGTCGATGGCGGCCTCCAGGTGGGTCGCCGGGATCGCCTTGTGCACGCGCAACTTCAGCCGGCCCGTTTCGCGCAGCTCCAGGTAGGCCGCCCGGCAGTCCTCGCCGTCGATGTCGTGCACGCTGGTCAGGCCGAGCCCGAGCAGTTCCTCCTGGGCGGCGCTGAGCAGGTCGGTCAGGTCGGCGGAGACCATGAGGTGGCGCAGCGGGTACGACGCAGCCTCGCGCAGGATGCCGGTCGGCTCCCCCTCGGCGTCCCTGACGATCTCGCCGCCCACCGGGTCGGGGGTACCGGCGTCGATGCCGACCAGGCGCAGGGCCGCGGAGTTGGCCCAGACCGTGTGGCCGTCGACGCTGGGCAGCGCGACCGGCAGGCCGGGGCAGACCGAGTCCAGGGCGTACCTGTCCGGCTGGGCGGGCGGGTCCCAGGTGTTGCTGTTCCAGCGGCCGCCGAACAACCAGGCGCCCGGTCGCAGCCGGGCGGCGTGCGCGGCCACCCTGGCCAGGGCCTCGTCGAGGGAGCGCACGTCGCGCAGGTCGACCGCGTCCAGGCTCAGGGCGTACTGGGCGGTGTGGATGTGGGCGTCGTAGAGGCCGGGCAGGACGGCGGCGCCCTCCAGGTCGATCAGCTCCGCACCCGATCCCGCCGCCTCGCGCACGTCCGCCTCGCCGCCGACGGCCAGCAGCGTCTGGCCTTTCACGGCCATGGCCTGGGCCAACGGGTTTTCGCCGGCTCCGGTGTGGATGGCGGCGTTGCGGTACACGCGGATGCTCATGGGACTCTCAGCGGGCCGGAAATGTGATGGGCCTCACTGTAGGAGTAGCTAAATGCAGGTGGAAGTGCTACAAACACGACATTTAGCGCTTCTGAGGGTAAGGGTTGCTGATGCTGAAGCCGGAGCACCTGCGCACTCTCCGTGAGGTCGTGCGGCGGGGATCGTTCGCGGCAGCCGCCAACCGGCTCGGTTACACCCCCTCCGCCGTCTCCCAGCAGATGGCCGCCCTGGAGCGGGAGATGGGCGTGGCGCTGTTCGAGCGCTTCGCCCACAGCGTGCTGCCCACCAGCGCCGCCGAGGTGCTGGCCAGGCACGCGGAGGTCGTGCTCATCGACATTGAGCGCATGATCGCCACCGTCCAGGAGGTGCACAGGAACAGCGAGCGGCAGATCCGCCTGGGCATCTTCCCGAGCTTCACCGACGTGCTGACCGGCGTCCTGCGCGCCATGGAGCCCGCCGACCGCGCCGCCATCCGCCTCTCCGTGGCCGAACCCTCACAACTCATCCCGCGCCTGGGCGCGGCCGGCGAACTGGACGCGGCCATCGTCTACCAGGTGAGCAACTCCGGCCTGTCGTGGCCGTCGTCGCTGGGCCGGCGGTGGGTCGCCGAAGACCGCTACAAGGTCGTCCTGCCGCGCGGCTGGCCCGATCTGGCGCCGTACCGGGTGGAGCAGTTCGTCGACCTGCCGTGGATCGTGCACCATCCGGCGAGCAGTGACGCGTCCTTCTTCGACGGCGTGTTCGCGCGCTGGCGGCTGCATCCGAGGGTGGCCTGCCACTCCGACGACTTCAAGATCACGCTGGCCATGGCCGAGGCGGGGGTGGGGGCGGCGCTCGTCCCCGACCTCGCGCTGCGGGATCACGGCCGGGACATCGTGGTCGCCGACGTGCCATGGCTGAACACCAGCCGCAGCATCTTCACCCTCGTCCGCCCCGACCGCGAGACCGCCCGCCTGCAGTCACTGCTGGACGCGCTGGCCGTCTGACCATCCCCGCCGGGGGCGCCGCTCCCGCGCAAGCCGTGAGGACGCTCGCCGGGACGCCGGCGCGCTCGCAAGCCGTGAGGACGCTCGCCGGGAAGCCCCCCGGCAGACCGCTCTGTTGACCGACGGTAGCCGCGCGATCATGTGGATGTTATCTTGCGCGGATGAGATGGGTTCGCCTCGTGCCGGCCGTGGTCGTCGGGATGCTGGTCACCGCCTGCGGAGACGGCCCACCACGGGCCACCCCGGCGACGACGTCCCCGGCACCGGCTTCCACCTCCGCCGCACCGGCGACCACCTCCGCCGGCCCTTCCCCTTCTGGATCGGCGACGCCGAAGGTGACGCAGGACGTACACGACGCCTTCCGGGCCGCGATGGACGCGCACCCGGGCGCGGGAAATCTGGACAAGTGCACCCGTCGCACCCCCCTGATCAGCAAGACCTGCGGCAAAGCGCTAGCGGCGGCGGTCAAGGTCGCGACCGGCACCGCGCGCCGGCTGCGCAAGCAAGACCCGAAATACGCCGACCTGCTGTACGGCGCGGTGCTCCTCACCGCCGGGGAGATGCAGGAGATGCTCACGCGGCTGCGCGACCCGATCCCCTGCTACGGGCTCAGCGACGCGCCGCAACCCCCGCCGCCACTGCGCTCCGAGGCCCAGGAGATCTGCGCCGAGGCCGCCGACATCACCAAGTCGACGTGGCGGATCTTTCTCGCCCAGGTCGAGCGCTGAGACGCTGCGCGCCCGCGAGAGGCATTCCGTGCCGCGCGCCCGCGAGAGGCACCCCGCCCCGCGCGCTGACGTGCCGCGCGCCCGCGAGGAACACCCCGTCCCGCGCGTCACCCCGTCGGACTCCGCGGGACCCCGGACGGCACAGTCGTCCTGGCGTCAGGCGCGGTTTCCCGCTCCCCAGAAGAGCGGCCCAGAGGTCGGGTGGATCGTGATGCGCCATCCGATCCGTTCGAGCTGTCGTTCGAGGTCCGCCGGACGGTGCGGGACCTTGACGATCCGGTAGGTGGTCCCGTCCATGAGCCGGCGTTGTATGGTCACGGACTGCTCACCCTCGATGAGCTCGTCGGCGGTCCGGTAGCTGTCGTCGACGAAGAACACCTGCCCGTCCGGCTTCAAACAGTCGGCCACCAGCGACCAGAAGGACGCGAAGCGTTCCGGCGGGACGTGCGACAGCCAGAACCCGAAGAAGACGACGTCGTAACGGCGCTCCGGCCGCCAGCGGAACAGGTCGGCCAGGACGAACCGCACCCGTTCGTCCTCGCCCACCCGCGTCGAGGCGATGGCGAGCATTTCCGGGGACGCGTCGAGGGCGGTGACGTCTGTGGCGTGCTGGAGCAGCTGGGGGGTCCAGGTGCCGGGACCGCAGGCGAGTTCGAGCACGCTGCCGGCCGGCCGGAACGTGTCGAGCGCCGCCGACAGCTCGGAGGCCCCGGGGAAGGGGAGAGCGTGGCGTTCGTACTCCGGGGCCACCGCCCGGTAGTAGACGGCCTGTTCGTCGAGCAGCTCCTGCAGATTTCCACCATCGGCTGATCCCATGGATCGACCATCACAAATCTTCCCCATGGCGGCAACACGGCCGCCAAGCGGCCGTCCGCGCCCCTCGCGGGTTGACCCGGCGCCCCCGCCCGAACCGATGACCCGGCTCAGGTCTCCGATCGGCTGAGCTCCTCGGTCTCGCCGGCGTTGGCGGCTCGGGCCGGCAGGAGCAGGGCGGTGGCCACCACGACAACGGACAACACCGCGCCGACGACGAAGGCCAGCCGCATGCCGCCGAGGTTGGCGAGCATCTCCGTGACCCCCTCGGACCTCAGGGCCTCGGCACGCGCGCTCATCACGGTGATCACCAGCGCGGTCCCCATGGCGGCGGCGACCTGCTGTAGGGTGCTCAGGATCGAGCTGGCGTGGGAGTAGAGCGGCGGCGGAACCGCTCCGAGGCCGAGGGTGAACACCGGGGTGAAGGTCGCGGCCAGGCCCACCATCAACAGCGCGTGCAGACCGAGGAGCTGCCAGACCGGCATGGTCATCGTGACCTGGGTGAAGCCAATGAGCGCGAACATGATCCCGATCGCGCCGGGGATGACCAGAACCCGGCCGCCGAACCGGTCGAACAGGCGGCCGACGGTCGGACCGAGCAGCCCCATCGCGAGGCCGCCCGGCATGACGAGCAGCCCGGTCTCCAGGGCGCTGAGCTGGCGGACGTTCTGGAGGTAGAGCGGCAGCAGGATCATCGAGCCGAGCATCGCCATGAACGCCACCGACATCATGATCAGCGCGACCGTGTAGGTGCGGTGGCGCAAGGTGCGCAGGTCCAGCAGCGGCGCACCACGCTTCTGCAACGACAGCTGGCGGACGACGAACACGGCGATGGACGCCAGGCCCGCGACCACGATCGCGGCGGCGACGCGCACGTCACCGCCCTCGAACCGGCTGAGCCCGTAGACCAGCCCGCCGAAGCCCGCGGCCGCGGTCACCACGCTCAGCCAGTCGACGGTGCTGAACCGGGGCTCTCCGACGTTCTTGAGCTGCTTCAGCCCGCTCCACGTGATCACGGCGGCGATGGGGAGCACCACGACGAACAGCAGCCGCCACGACCCGAACTGGAGGATCACCCCGGAGACCGTCGGGCCCATCGCGGGTGCCACCGAGATGGCCAGGCTCACGTTGCCCATCACCCGGCCGCGGTCCTCCTCGGGCACCACCTGCATCAACGTGGTCATCAGCAGCGGCATCATGACGGCCGTCCCGGACGCCTGGACGATGCGGGCGGCCAGCAGCACCTCGAACGACGGCGCGACGGCGGCCAACGCCGTGCCGGCCAGGAACAGGCCCATCGCGACGGTATAGGCGCTGCGGGTGGACACCCGCTGCAGGAACCATCCGGTGATCGGGATCACCGCGGCCATGGTCAGCATGAAAGCGGTCGAGAGCCACTGCGCGGTCTGCTCGGTGATGTGCAACGCGCTCATCAACTGCGGGATCGCGTTGATCATGATGGTCTCGTTAAGGATGACCACGAACGTGGCCAGCACCAGCAGCCGGATCACGGGCGGGGTGCGGCCCTTGACGGCGGTCGCGGACGTGGCAGGTGAGTCGAGCAGGGGGCCGGGCACAGTACCTCGATCGGGGTTGTCGGGAGTGACATCGTCGCGGCTGGCATCCCAGCCTTGGGTCTCACAAGAAGTTGTGGTCATGCACAGGTTGACGTGCGCTACCGACAAAACTCATCGACCGCACCCAACATTCCGACAAGTGCCACAAAATGTCACCCGATTTTCAGCGGTGCCGGATGGCGCCTTCGTCCAAGATGGCGGGGTGCACTTCCAGCCGATCGAACGGCCCGCAGGGGCGTTCCAGCAGCCGGTGACCGCCGACCAGATCCGGGCGGTCTGCCGCCGGGTCTTCGGCCCGGACGCCGGCGTGTCATCCGCGGTCGAGATGGGCCTGGGGATGTACAACACCACCTACCGTGTCACCGTCGAAGGCCGGAGTCGTCCGATGATCGTGCGCTTCGCCCCCGAGCCGGACCGCCAGTTCGTCTCCGAACGCGAGCTCATGCGCAACGAGTACGCCACCGTGCCCCACCTCGCGAAGATCGCCCCGTTGATGCCACGTGTCATCTCGGCCGACTGGTCGCACGAGCTCGTCGGCAGGGACTACCTGGTGCAGACCCTGCTCGACGGCGTCCCCGCCGCCGAGGGGCTGCGTACGCATCCGCGCCGGGCACGGACGGGTTTCTTCCGGCAGATCGGGGAGATCGCCAGAACGGTGCACGAGGTGCGAGGCGCGAGATTCGGCCCCGTGGCGGGCCCGGCGTACACCACGTGGAGCCAGGCGGTGATCGGGTCGTTGCAGGACATCGCGGCCGACCTGGACGGGCTGGGGCTGGACTCCGCCGGCCTGCGCAAGGCCGCGGCGCTGGCCGCCGAGCACCACGCCGTGCTGGACGAGATCACCGAGCCTCGCCTGCTCAGCGGGGATCTGTGGACCGTCAACATCATGATCGCCGAAGATGCTCCCGAGCCGATCATCTCCGGAGTGTTCGACCTGGACCGCACGCTGTGGGGCGACCCGGCCGCCGACTGGCCGATCCGGCTGGCCGCGTCCAAACAGGATGAGCGTGTCGCGTTCTGGGAGGCCTACGGGGAGCGGGACCTGAGCCCCGCGGCGGTGTGGCGGTCGCTGATCTATGAGATTCGCCACCTCGGGGCCGTCCGGCTGGAGCGCCACCGTCTCGGCGACCCCGGCGGCGTCGGGGACTCGTACGACGCCGTGGAAACCGTGCTGGCTGAGCTCGCCTGAAGCGGGCTCCCGCGAGGCCGGCTGCTACACGGTGAACGCCGCCACGTGGTCGCGGGCGAAGTCGGCGAAACTGCGGGGCGGGTGGCCGGCGACGTCCTC
Organism: Nonomuraea diastatica; assembly: GCF_004349015.1. Taxonomy (NCBI): domain Bacteria; kingdom Bacillati; phylum Actinomycetota; class Actinomycetes; order Streptosporangiales; family Streptosporangiaceae; genus Nonomuraea; species Nonomuraea diastatica. The sequence goes on along the minus strand of NZ_SMKP01000073.1, from coordinate 27,504 downwards.
GACATCGGTCGTCGTGAAGTCGCCGAAACCGGAGCCCAGCGCCTGCCCGTACTCCACGAGCATCCCGGCGAGCCATTCGGAGATGCCTCCGGCGACCATGCCCGCGTGGGCGTCTTCCGCGCCGGCGGCAACGTACTGGATCTTCCTGCCGAGCACCTGTCCGAGCTGTTCGGCCGCCTCGGCGTAGGTCAGCGTCTCAGGCCCGGACGGCGTGTAGATCTTGCCATGGTGGCGGTCCGGCTCCGCGCGCAGGATGTGGGCCGCGACGTCGGCGACGTCACGCATGTCGATCATTCCGAGCCGGCCCTGCGCCATGTTGAGGGAGAAGATCCCGTCGCGGACGATGAGGCCAGCCTGCCAGAGCAGGTTCTGCATGAAGGCGTGCGGGCGCAGGATCGTCCAGCGCAGGCCGGACGCCTGCAACTCATGGTCGGACAGGGCGTGCAGGCGCCCGTTGCGTGTCGGGGCGTCGTAGGCGGCGCCGATCGCCGACAGGCGCACGACTCGCTCCACGCCGGCCTGGCGAGCGGCCCAGAGCGCGTTCATGCTGTTCTCGGGCGCCCGGGGATCCATCGCGGTCAGCAGCCACAGGTCGTTCACCCCCTTGAAGGCGGGCGGGAGCGTGCTCGGGCCGCCCAGGTCCCCGACGACGACCTCGACGCCGCGCCGTTCCAGCGTGCCGGCCCTGGACCGGTCACGGACCAGCGCCCGGAGGGTGAGATCGGAGCCTTCGAGGGCATCGCGCAAGGCGGTCGACACGCTGCCGGTCGCCCCGGTGATGAGAACTGTGCGGCTCATCGTCCGTCCTTTCGTGAAGGGTTCCCTGCCCGTGCGGGTCAGGGCCACGCACCGAAGAATAGTCTTGAAAGGTGACTATCACAAAGTGTGACTTGAACGAAGTGATACCATGCTGGCGTGACGCACGCTCCAGCCGGCGAACGCATCCGGATGATCACCCAGGATTCCGACCTGGGGATCCTCGCCGCGCGGTTGTTGTTCTCGTTGCAACGGGAGGTCTTCGCGCGGCTCGCGGAGAGGGGGCACGGCGAGGTGAGCCCGCGCCACGGGGCGATCCTGGCCTATCTCGACGCAGGCGGCGTCCGCGCGACGGAGCTGGCGCGGCTCTCGGGCCGGCACAAGCAGATCGTCGGCCGGCTGGTCGACGAGTTGGAAGCGCTCGGCTATGTGGAGCGCCGGCCGGATCCGGCCGATCGCCGCGCGAAGCTCGTGGTGCCGACCGAACGCGGCCTCGACCAGCAACGCCACGCGGACGAGATCATCGCCGACATCGAGCGCCGGCACGCCGGCACGATCGGCGAGCCCGCCTACGCGCAACTGCGGCGAGCGCTGATGGCGATAACCGACGAGGCCGCGGCCGGGCCGGACCAACAACACGATTCCGGACCTGCCCCCGGCTGAATCCGTGCGGATGCGGCCGACCGGTCCTCTCCGGGCACCCGGACACAGCCGTGACACCGTGTTCTGCTCACAGCCGTGAACGCCATCCCCACCTCGGGCCGCGTCCCGAGCCCGTCCGTTGGGCAGCAACCGATCAAGACTGACGTTTGACCGCAATCCACGTTCGAGAAGCGATGTGTCAGGGAGCGGTGGAATTCATGATGTCGCCTGCGGACAGCCACGTGCACAGCGAGTGGTCCTGGGACGCCCCATCAGGGTCGATGGAGCGCTCCTGCGCGCGGGCGGTGGAGCTCGGGCTGCCGGCGATCGCCTTCACCGAGCACGTCGACCATACGGTCTGGACGGTCGCTCTTGACGCCCTCGCCCCGGACGACCACCTCGCGACCTTGACCACGCCGGACGGGCTGCTGGCTCCTCCGGCGTTCGACGCGCCCGGATACCTGGAGGCGATCGAGAGGTGCCGGGAACGGTTCCCGGCTCTTCGCATCCTGAGCGGCCTGGAACTGGGTGAACCCCACCGGCACGCCGCCGCCGTCGCGAAGGTTCTCGGAGCCGGCCGGTTCGATCGGGTGCTCGGCTCCCTGCACTCCCTCCCGGACGGCGACGGCTTCGCCGAGCCACCGGGCCTGTACGGGCACCGGGCCGCGGCCGACGTCGTACGGGAATACCTGGCCGAGATCGTCAGGCTCGTCGCTGACAACGGCGTGTTCTCCGTGCTGGCCCACATCGACTACCCGATGCGATATTGGCCGGCGCAGGAGGCAGGCCCCTTCGATCTGCCGGTGTTCGAGGAGGAGTTCCGGCACGCGCTGCGGATGACCGCCCGGTCGGGCAGGGCACTCGAGATCAACACGCGCATACCGCTGCACTCGGCCATCGTCAGGTGGTGGCACGAAGAAGGCGGGGAAGCGGTCACGTTCGGCAGCGACGCCCACGACCCCGCGGCCGTCGCCCGCGGGTTCCGGGATGCGGCGGACATGGCGCAGGCTCACGGATTCCGCCCTGGGCGAGATCCGTACGACTTCTGGGCGCGTGCGGACTGATCGCGTGGGCCCGGATGACAGTCACCGGTCCTCCCGGCATCACTCCCGCGCGGTATCCGGCCGCCGGCGTGCCGTGAGAACTCCCCCGACCTGAGAGCCATCTGCGCCTCGACCGCGAAGCGGCGTCGTTGGGCCGGCCGGCTCGGGAACGGTCGTACCGGTGCGCCTGAACTCGCTCGGGCTGACGCCTCTGGTCCGTTTGAACGCTGCGCTGAATGCGAACGCGTCGGAGTAGCCGACGGCGTGGGCGACCTCGGAGACGGTCACCGCCTCGCGCTCGGCCAGCAGGTCCGCCGCGAGCGTCATGCGCCAGCGGGTGAGGTAGGTCAGCGGCGGTTCGCCCACCAGGTCGGCGAACCGCTTCGCCAGGGTGGACCGCGACACCCCCGTCCGGTCGGCCAGCGAGGAGACCGTCCAGGGCGCCGCCGGTTCGGCGTGCAGCAGGCGCAGCGCGTCGCCGACCACCGGGTCACGCTGTGCGGTGTACCAGGCCGGTGACTCGCCGGTGGGCCGGTCGAAGTATTCGCGCAGCGCGCAGATTAGCATCCAGTCCAGCAACCGGTCCAGGACCACCTGCTGGCCCGGAGTGTCGGTGGCGACCTCGGCGGCGAGGTGGTCGAGTACGGCGTTGGCCCCGCCGCCGCAATCCACGCGCAGCACGACGGGCAGCGCGTCCAGCAGCCTGCGGCTGATCTCGCCGCGCACCAGGTAGGCGCCGACGATCAAAGTCGTCGCGCCGTCACCGGAGCCGCCGCAGGTGTCGTTCCAGCCACGCCGGTGCCGGGTCCCGCCCTCCTCGGGCGTCGCGCAGTGCTCGCCGCACGCGATCGGTTCGGCCCGGGTGCCGACCTCGTCGACGAAGGTGAACGGTGCGGGGCCTCGGACGATGACCGTCTCGCCGGCGCGGAGCTGTTCGGGCGGGCGGTGTTCCGGTACGATCCAGCCCGTCCCGCCGAGGACGGTGCACAACGTCAGCGGCGCGCCATCCACGAAGTGCAGCGCCCAGGGCGGGGACAGGATCGAACTGCCGAACAACGAGCCTTGGGCCCGCATCCCGCGGAAGAGGTCACTGAACGCGTCCACCCCACGGAGTTTAGACGATGACATATGTGATCCGGCTTCTTACCCATGGATTCGTCCGAGCGGACGCCGTTGAATTGTTGCCATGAGCAACGACATCACCCTCGTCCTCGGCGCCACCGGCAAGAGCGGCCGGCGGGTCGCCGCCCGGTTGCGGCTGCACGGCACGCAGGTGCGCGCCGCCTCCCGATCCAGCGCGACGCGCTTCGACTGGTCCGACCCCGGCGGCTGGGGTCCGGCCCTGCAGGGCGTCACCGCCGCCTACGTGGTGGCTCCGCCCGTGCCCGGACCGGTGCACGAGTTCGTGGCGCAAGCCACGGCCGCCGGCGTACGGCACCTGGTCCTGCTCTCCGGGCGCGGCGCCGACACCTGGGGCGACTCCACGTTCGGGCTGGACATGCGCTCGGCCGAGGACGCCGTACGCGGCTCGGCGCTGGAATGGACGGTTCTGCGGGCCTCGAACTTCAACCAGAACTTCACCGAGGACATCTTCCACGCCCCGCTGGTCGCCGGCGAACTGGCGCTCCCGGCCGGTGCGGTCCCCGACCCGTTCATCGACGTGGAGGACGTCGCCGACGCCGTGGCCGCGGTGCTGGCCCAGCCCGGCCGGCACGCCGGCCGGATCCACGAGCTGACCGGGTCGCGCGCGCTGACCTTCGCCGAGGCGGTCGAGCTGATCTCCCGGGCGTCCGGGCTGCCCATCTCCTACACGGAGGTTTCCCCCGCGGAGTACGCCACGGCACTGGTCGAGGAGGGCTGGGGCGTGCAAGACGCCCACCACGTCGCCGAGATGTTCGTCCTGATGCAGCGCGGGCTGATGAGGGAGCCGACGGACGGCATCGCCACCGTGCTGGGGCGCGCGCCCCGCATCTTCGAGGACTACGTCGTGCGGGCCGCGGCGGCGGGAGCCTGGCGGCCATGAGCACCACCACCAGCCGGCTGACCGCCGAGGACCTCGAACTTCTCGCACGCCCCCTGTACGGGTTCCTGTCCGTGGCCGGGGGAACGCAGCCGCCACAACCCCGGCCCGTGTGGTTCGAGGCCACCGCGGAGGGGACGGTCCAGTTCATCACGGAGCCGGACTCCCTGAAGATGCGGCGCCTGCGCCGCGACCCCCGCGGCTCGATCGTCGTCGCGGCCCCGGTGGGTGAGCGCGAGCGTTGGGTGTCCGTCGCCGGCCGCACCACGGTGGAGGCCGACGGAGCGCACGACCTGTGTGCCCGCCTCGCCGCCCGCTACTGGGACCTCGATGGCCCGGGCGATGTCCTCCATGGTCATCTCTCGCGGGGTGGGCAGGTCGAGCGGCCCGTCGGGAGTGTACAGCCGCTCGCCGGAGCGGTATCGGCGACGGCGCCAGCGGCAACTCGCCTCCCGGGTACAGGTAAGGGTGCCCGATCCGCCCCGCGTTCATGAGCTGCACGAAGATCCGCCCACCGCGCCGGTGCACCACATCGGTGACACGCCGCCAGGCCGCAACCTGCTCCGGCGTGTGCAGGCCCGGTGTGTCGATGTACCCCTGTCCGAGCACGCAGGGCTGTGTGCCCTCCGTGATGATCAGTCCGGCGCCGGCGCGCTGGCCGTAGTATTCCGCGGTCAGCTCGTCCACCAGGCCATCGCGGAAGGCACGGCTGCGGGTCATCGGGGCCATGAGCAGACGGTTGGAGAGGTCCGGCCGTCCTACGGTCACAGGTTGAAGCAGTTCGTTCATGCCTCGACGGTAGGAACGAGCACTTACGGACCGAACCGGTAAGGTTACCGTGATTACGTACGGGTGTTCGGCGTACGTACTTACGGATCGGGGGCGCTTGGTGCTGTACGGCAGGGCAGTCGAGCAGCCTCGATCCAGGCCCTCGTCGACGCCGCGCGCGCCGGATGCAGCGGCGGCCACGTGCTGCGCGGAGAGCCCGGGATCGGTAAATCCGCGCTCCTGACCTGGGCCGCCGGCTACGCGCAACGCACGGGCCTGCGGACGTGCAGGTCACCGGCATCGAGGTCGAGGCCGACCTGGCCTTCGCCGGCCTGGTGCAGTTCCTGTGGCCCGTGCAGGACCGGATCGGCGCGTTGCCCGGCCCTCAGGCTGACGCGCTGCGCGCGGTTCTCGCGCAGGACGACGGACGGCGGGGAGCTCCGGACCGGTTCCTGTCCGGGCTGGCCGTGCTGACCCTCCTCGCGGAAGTGGCCGAGGAGAGCCCGCTGCTCTGCCTGGTGGACGACGCGCAGTGGCTCGACCAGGCGAGCGCCGACGCGCTGCGCTTCGCCGCCCGCCGCCTCAGCGCCGAGGGCGTGGCGATCCTGTTCGCCGCGCGGGAGGAGGGCTTCACCGCGACAGGGCTGCCCGAGACGCAACTCTCGCGCCTGTCCTCGGCGGACGCGGCTCTGCTGCTGGCGGACCGGGGGCTCACACCGGCCGTCCGGGAGCAGGTGATCGAGGAGTCGGGGGGTAACCCGCTGGCGTTGACGGAGTTCTCCGCGGCGCAGCGGCCCTACCACTCCGCGGCCGGGCCGATGCCCGTCGCGGACCGGGTGCTGGCCACGTACCGGTCGAGGATCGCCGTACTGCCGGACAAGACCCGCCTGATGATGCTGACGGCCGCCGCCGAGGCGCGCGGCCATCTGCCCACCCTGCTGAGCGCGGCCGAGACGTTGGGCGTCGGTCTGGAAGGCCGAGCAGGCCGGGCTGGTCGACGTCACCGCTGCTGTCGTGACGTTCCGGCATCCGCTGATCAGCACCACCGCGTACCAGGGAGCGCCGCTGGCGCAGCGGGTCCTCGTACACGAGGCACTGGCGCGCGCGGCCACCGACGACGACTGCCGGGCCCGGCATCTCGCCGCCGCCACGACATCCCCGGACGAAGAGGTTGCCGAGGAGATCACTCACGCGGCTGAGCGCGCCCGCGGCCGCACGGCGTACGCCGCCGCGGCCGGCCTGTACGAGCAGGCCGCGCAGCTCACCGCAGAGCCGCAGACCCGGGCGGCACGGCTGGGCGAGGCGGCCTGGCTGGCGCTGTCCGCAGGACACGCCCACCGGGCCGCCGACCTGGTCGGACAGGCCGAGTGGCTGGTGTCCGGCCCGACGTCACCTGCGGTGCTGGCGCCGGTACGGGCGGCGGTGGAGTTCGAGCTGGGCGAACGGCGGCTGGCGGCCCGGGTGCTGGTCGAGCGTTCGGCGGACGCCGGCCCGGAGCAGGCCGCGCTGATGCTGCGCGCCAGCACCGGTTACGGGTGGTTCTGCGGCGACAGGAAAGCCATACTCGACGCGGCCGAGCGGCTGTGCGCGCTGGCACGACCCGATGGTGGCCGGGATGGCGGCTCTCGTGCGAGAGGACTACGCACGAGGGTTGCCGTTGCTCGCGGAGTTCGTGGCCGGCGCGCGGCGAGCGGTGCCGGACCTCCCTGCCGACGCGCGGCGAGCCGTGCCGGACCTTCCTGCCGGCACGGGACGAGCGGTGCCGGACCTCCTTGCCGCCACGCACCGGCGGCGGCCCGATGACGAGGCCCTGACGATGGCATGGGGCGCGTTCTGCGCGATGATCATCGGTGCGGGAGGCCGCCATGCCGCGGCGCTCGACCGGCTTGAGGCGGCCGCCCGCGGCCCGCTGCGGCACGCCTCCGGCCTGGTCAGTGCCGGCGCCGACCAGGTGGAGGCGGCCGTCCGGCTCGGCGAGCCCGAACGGGCGGCTGAGCCCCTGCGCCGCCTGGAAGCATGGGCGCACGCTGGAGGGCAGCGGTGGGCTCAGGCGGTGAGCGCGCGCTGCCTGGTCACCGATGACGAGGCCCACTACCTGCGCGCGCTCGACGCACACGATGGAGCGGGCCGACCGTTCGAACAGGCACGCACCCAACTGCTCTACGGCGAGTGGCTGAGACGGGCCAAGCGGCGCAGCGATGCCCGGGTGCCGCTGCGCTCGGCTCTGGCCGTCTTCGAGCGGCTGCACGCCACGCCGTGGGCCGAGCGGGCGCGGACGGAACTGCACGCGACCGGGGAGACCCTGACGCGGGCCGAGCCCACAGCCGCCACCCCCGTGGAGCGGCTCACCTCACAAGAGCTCCAGGTCGTCCGTCTGGCAGCCGATGGCGACACCAGCCGGGAGATCGCCGCACAGCTCTTCCTCAGCCCGCGCACGGTCGAGCACCATCTCTACCGCGCCTTCCGCAAGCTCGGCATCCGATCCCGCCGCGAGCTGAGCCACATCGACCTCTCCTGACGGTCGACAACTGAGCGCGTCCGGAGCAGGACGATGCCAAGGACGCCGTACGCGACTCGGCGCTGAACGGCCTGTGTTCACGACACCAGAACCGCACATCGGGAAGGACACCTGATACCCACGTTCCAAGGGGACCATATTTGATTACAACGGCGCCAGGATCCGCATAAATCGCTGCGCCGCACGTCGACACCATCACGATTCTCTGAGGCAGCCGGCGGCGTCCCGACATCCCGAACGGGCGCCGCAACGGGGAGACATGGGACGACGCACAGATCGTCGATCGCCTCCAGCGATCCACGGCGGCCGACCAGCGCATGGCGATCGCAGGGGGCCGCTTCGGAAAATCCGGCGGCTCACCCGTTCAGGTCTTCCTGTGCTGCCAGTTCGCGCAGCGACCGCGCACTGGCGCCGCCGAGCATCGCGCGCAGGCGGAGCAGCCGTGGAGCCAGGAGGGACGAGAGGTCGCGTACGAGCGCCGAGCCCGGCGGAGTTCCGCCGGGCTCGGATCCACGAAAACCAGCCCAGCCACATCATGGGGATGGCGGGCGGCATAAAGCTGGGTGACGAGCCCGCCGTAGGACCAGCCCACGAATGCCGCCGGCAGTTCGAGGTGCAGGGCGCGAAGAAGCCGACGCAGGTCTTCGGCCATCTCGGCGATGGTACGGGCCTGCGATCCGCCGGAGCGGCCGACACCGGCCCTGTCGCAGGTCACCGCAGTGGCACGCTCGGCCAGCGCGCGTTCCAACTCCTCTCCCCAGCCTCCCACCCACGCCCTGGCCTGAGCCGCCGCAGTCGAGAACCACTGCGGGGCCCTTCCCGCGGACCTGGGCGCCTAGCACATGATCGCCCACCTCGATCATTACCGGCGTCGCTCCATCGTCGTTTCCGGGCTTCCCCTCCCATTCCATAGCGTCTTGTTCCACCAGGACGGCCTCGGCCGTCAGGCGTTCGCTCGGCGGAGGCGTTCGGCTGCTTGTGTCCAGAGTGCTTTGCCGGACACCGCGGTGTAGCCGTGGAGTGCTTCCCATCGGACGTCGTGGGCGGCCGGCCACAAACTGGCCGCCCACGCGATCTGCCGCTCTTCGGCGGTGAACAAGCGAGCCCGAAAGTCCTGATAGGCCGCCAGGAACGCCTCAGTGCTCTCGATCGGCGGCAGGGTGGCCGGCCCCATCTTGGCGAACACCGCACTAGCGGCTCCCACCAGGGCGGCTTCGGGCTGCCATGCCAGGCTGTCCCAGTCGTGCACCGTCCACACCTGCTGGTCGTGCCACCGGAGGTTGTGCGCCTCGAAGTCGGCATGACCCAGCACGCGGGGCAGGTCAGCGGCCAGCATGCGCCGGCGAGCCCTGTCGGCTGCGTCCATGACGTAGGCGGGTATGAAACTCTGGTCCTTTGCGTCGAGTGACTCGATCGACGGCCACAGCCCGGGGTCCGTGTGATCCCACCGTACCCAGCGCGGGTTCGGCAGCGGCGGCGTGACGGCGAGGTCCGCCAGTGCGGCCATCAGCCGGGCGAAGACCTCCGCGTAGCGCACAGCGATGTCCGGCGCGTCTCCGCGCAGCACCTCTCCTCCAGGGCGGAATTCCTCCGCGTGCACGGCCAGGGGACCGACACCGACGACCGGCGTGAGTGGGCTGGCGCAGGGAAACCCGTTCTCGGCCAGCCGGGCCTGTGCTGTCACACATGACCCCGCCCGGCCGTCGTCGTCGCGCGCCTTGACCACGACGTGCTTACCGCCGGCCAACCGGAGACCGAACACGGCCGACATCGATTGTTGCCGGAACAGCACGTCGGCGGGTTGGTCCCCGAGATGGTCCAGACACCACGCCGGCAGCCAGTCCGGCAGATCGTCAAACGGCACGGTGAAACTGTGCCATAGGTGCACCCCGAACACGCCGGAGCGGGTCAGCTTGGGGTGTCGGCGAGCTGGGTGACGACGAAGTCGAGGCGCTCCTCCTGACCGTCCGGAGGGATACGGCCGCTGTCCGACAGGACGGCCATGCCGTGCAACGTGCTCCAGATGACCTCGGCGAACAGTTCGCGTCGCGCGTTGTCCGGGCGGAGACAGCTGACGAATTCGTCGAAGGCAGCGCGTAGTTGGGGCGGCGTCTCGGCGTGCGCGAACTTCACGTCGGTCGGCATGACGAACATGGCCTGGTAGAGGGCGGGCCGCTCGGTGGCGAACTCCAGGTAGGCGCGGCAAACGGCGTGCAGGGCCTGCCGTGGCTCGGGGTCGGCCAGCCGGGCACAACGCAGGTGGGCGGCGAGTTCCCCGAAGCCGTCGATCGCGACGGCGCTAACGATGGCGTCCTTGCCGCTGAAGTGGCTGTAGAGCACGGGCTGGCTGTACTCGACGCGCTCAGCGAGCCTTCGCGTCGTCACCGCCTCCCAGCCTTCGGCCTCGGCGAGTTCGCGGGCTTCTGTGATGATCAGCTGATGGCGTTGGGCGCGTTCACGCTCACGGCGCTCCTTGATGGCGGACATGACGACACTCTAGCAACGCTAGACATCCTGCCGCAGGTATCGCTATCGTCGACACAACAACTAGCGCCGCTAGACACCTGTGGGCGCTGCTACCGAAGGGAAGCAACCATGCTCACCAGCGTCGCCACCGTGCTCGCCGGACTGATCGGCGTGGGCATCATCTTCATGGGCGTACGTGCATTCTGGGCGCCGCAGGCCGCGGCCGGCTTCGGCATCCCCGACACGCCGACCGAGGACCGGAGCTTCCGTGCCTGGCTGTCCGTCAAGGCCGTGCGCGACATCGTCTCAGGGCTCTTCGTCTTCATCCTGCTGGCCGCCGGGACAACCCAGCTGCTGGGCTGGTTCATGCTGGCCGCCAGCCTCATACCCGTCGGCGACGCGATGATCGTGCTGCGCAGCAACGGGCCCAAGGCAGCCGCCTACGGCATCCACGGCGCCACCGCAGTGGTGATGCTGGCGATCAGCCTGCTCCTGCTCATCGCATAACCGGCCCCGCTCGTGCTGGTCCACCTGCGCAAAGGCGAAACCCACGCCGAACTCGCGGCTGGCTTCGGCATCCCCGCGGCCACCACCTGACGGTACGTGGCGCTGCGGTCGGCCCGCTCACGCCGGCCCGTGAGATCATCCAGGGCCACCCTGAAGGACCTTTGAACTCCAGAGCCGACGAGCGATCGTGTAGACGGCGTTGCTGTACGCGCTGCCGTACAGCTCGCGCATCTCTGCGTCGCCGCATGTGGTCGCCGGGCCGTCAGCGCCTGTTCGGTCCCCGCAGCACGGGAAGCCCCGTCCCGGAGTCAAGTACGAGGCGGTCGCCGAGCGGCCGGGCGAGCGTGACGGTGGTCGTCGCCGTCTTGAGAATCGCCGGGCAAGGCTCGCCAGAGCTGGAGTCCTCCTCGTCCATGTCGACCACCACCAGTTGGCCGGTCTCGTAGGCGCGCGGCCCGTGAACGGTGTCGCAGGCGCCGAACCCGTAGCGGAGAAGCAACACGTCAGGCTTGCCGGCGAAGAGGTCGAACGCCATCACCTCTTCGATGCGTCCCTGCACCCGCTCGGGGCGGGCGGTGACGGCCGAGGGGTCCACCGCCACGTGGACCTTCTTCTGCTCGACCCCCTCGACGGTGAACATCCAGGCGGGCACCTGGATCGTGCCGCGGCTGGTCTCCAGTGGGACCTTGCCCAATCTGGCGCCGGTGACCCGGAGCGGGCGGCATCCCTTGGCCGGGCACTCCTCTTCGATGAGGTCGGCCGGTTTGCTGAACCCCGCGTACGCGCTCGCCGCCGAGATGAGCGGCACCTGCGAGACCTCGCCGTCAGGCCATCGCACGTCGGCATCGCCCGGGGAGTCGGCAGGCAGCTTGGCGGCCGACCGCCAGGCGCCGTTGTGCGAGCTTCTGTTCACCCAGGCCGGGATGCGGCTCACGTGGTTCCATCCGTGCGGGTTCAGGACTTCCAGCGCAACGAACCCTTTGCGCCAGGCGTGGTCGTCGGCCGAGCCCTGCCAGCGCTCCGCCACCTCCCGGGCACGCCTCTCGAACTCGTCAGACGAGGCGCCATGGGATCCGCTGGCCGAGGTATGAGGAACCCCGCCGCAGGAGGACAGGAGCAGCACCAAGGACAGGCACGCGATCATTCTTCGCACGAGACCTCCTCCACCCCATGATCAGGCAACGCCCAACGCCTCCGCTTGGCTTTCCGGGTTCTTACGATCTGCTCCTGGAACGCGCCCGGCCGGCCCGTTCATCCGATCGCAGGCCATCCGCACCACCCCCACCGACGACACCCCTGTTCCCCGGCGCCCGCCAAGCCTTCCGGCTCCGCCGCGACACCGACGACTTAGCTGGCCCGCCCGCCTGGGCCATTACCAGCGCACGCACTGGACCGTGGAAACCGGCTCCACCGGAGCCGGGCGATCGAGAACAGCAGCGGCCGCTGGTCCTGGAACTCCTCCGCAGGGGTCATGCCTCTTCCTTTTCCTGATCAGAACCTGTCTATGACATCCGGCCCGAGTGGCCGGGCCGAGACCGCACTCACCAGGGCAATGGGCCCTCCTCACCGAAGAACCCCGCGGTCGGCCCGTCCGTGCCGAGTGTGGCCATGCGCACCAGGATCGCGGCCCCCTCCGCGGGCGTGAGGTGCCCGGTGTGGCCGTTGCTGTCGGTGTCGACGAAGCCGGGGGCGACGGCGTTGACCAGGATGCCATCCTTCCGCAGCTCATTGGCGTACTGTACGGTCAGCGCGCTCAGCGCGGACTTGGACGGCGAGTACGCGGCCGACGGCGGCAGTGCCGCGAAGGGCCCGCTCGGGTCGCTCATGAGGGTCAGCGACGCGGCGTGGCTGCCGACGTTGACGATGCGTGGCGCTGGTGACCGCCGCAACAGCGGCAGCATGGCGTTGGTCACGGCGATCACCCCGAAGACGTTGGTCTCGAACACCGCCCGCACCATGTCCAGGTCGACGGCGCTTCCCAGACACGCCCAGCTCCCTCATGCCCAAGCTCATCGCCGCACACAACAAGCAGAACCCCCGGGCACCACTCCCCCACGCCCGGCTGCACGACCTACGCCATATCCACGCCACCACACTCCTGATGGCCGGCAACCCCGTGCACGTCGTCGCGGCCCGCCTCGGCCACGCCGACCCCGCCATCACCCTCCGCGTCTACGCTCACGTCATCCACGAGCAGGCCGCCACAGCCGCCGACATCTTCGCCCAGGCGGTGACCTCCTGTTAGCAAGGGTGTTAGCAAGATCGCCACATTGTCCTGACAAACACGAAGCCCCTGAACCGGGACCACCAGTTCAGGGGCTTCTTCTCGCAGAGCCGACGAGGGGAATCGAACCCCTGACCTTCTGTTTACAAGGGAACGGCAGATACCTCGTCCGCGGCGTCCTGCCTTCCTGAAGCGGTGGGTATGGGTCGATGCCATGTGATCGCATAAGGCTGTGTTGCTGTACGCGCTGCTGTACAGCCTTCCTCCACGAACTGCGGGGACGTCGGGCGTGGCCCTCCATGAACATGATCGCAAAGAGACCTCGAGACGAGACGACCAGGAGTGCCATCCCAGCATGAGGAGTAGCCCAGTGGCCTGCGGCACTTGAAAGCCCAGTGGGTGAAGAGTCGGTGGTGGTCCGATGTGATCCGGCCACTACGGCTGTTCGCGTCAGCTCGTGATTTTCTCCTTATATGTCTGCGCGGTCTTCTCCTGACCGGTGATACGGAGCTTGACGTTCTCCGTCCTCTGGGACGTGAGCACATACGCGGCCTTCGCCGCTTCAGGGGCTCGCCGGTTGTACTCGGTGCTGAAGTTCCATTCGCAGGTGAAGAGTGTCACATATTCATACTCGGCCACTCTCGCCGCGAGATAGGTCTTGAAGGTATCGGTGATGGCGACGGTGTCGAGCGGCCGGCCGTTCCATCTGTCCGGAACCGCCCACTTCGGGGAGTCGTCACGACAGAGGATCATCCTCTTGCCTGGATCGAGGCTGTCGGATTGCCCCTTATACCAAGGCGGCCGACTGGCGTCGAGAGAGGAGGGGAATGTGTGTTTTATCACTGTTTCGCCCTCGTAAGTAGCGATTCGGCTACTCGCGACGAATTGCAGGAGCCCTACATCGAGCGCGTCGGCATCCTCGCCACTAGCGCACAGCGTCGTCATGAAGCCGAACAGGCCGAAGTCGATCTGCAGCGTCGGGGGCTTGAAAGGCTTCCCGGCGATTTGGCCTTGAATAAACTGGCTCGTCTCGACGGTCGGCGGATACGCGAGGACGGCTGGGGTAGCATAGCGCACGACCTTCTTGCCGATTGTCAGGTCCTTGTCCAGGTCGAGCCGTGGCGCTATGGCGCACTTGTAGAACTCGGCGGCGTCGAACATGTCTTCGTCTGGCAGGTTCGACAGATAGTTGGTGAGGGTGCGCTTCCACGGCTCGCCCAGACTCCACATCGCCGTGGCCGCCGCGATTCCTCTACGTATTTCGCGCATGTCGCCCGCGAAATCGCCCGCCTCGCTCGTAACGGCGTTCAGCAAATCGGTGACGAAGTCGTCTTCGTCCTGCAATCTGGAGGCGTTGACGAGATCCTGTAACTTCTGACTGTATTCCTTCGCTTCGGGATAGCGCTCTTCGAGATAGCCGGCCGCTGAGAACATGCTTCCTCTCCTCGTCTGCGTCACTGATGGAAAGCGAGTCCACGCACGCAATTTTACTCCTCCCCGTGCTGAGCTAAGGCTGGAGTGACACCGAGCGGGTGGACTTGACCGGGTTCGAGGCCTTCGACGCGGCCGGGGCAGGAGCGCTTCGCGGCCAGATCGTCCGCTTGTCGGGCTCCATGGCGTGTCGCTCCATCTGCCCCGGGCCGATGCTGCGGTCAAGAGATCGGTCATGCTTTGCGCTGACGTCTCCCCTGGGCCTTGCCGATGGCGGCCTCTATCCGGGCCTGTCTGTCGGCCGACTTGAGTCGGCCGAGCTTGTCATGGAACTGATCGATCAAGCCCTGCAGCGTGGCACAGATCGACTTGAAGTCCTCCAATGTGATCTTCTCCTCGGCGAGCATCTCCCCAAGCTTGTTGAGCCGTTCCTCGTAGTCCGCTAACAGGTTCTCGTATGTTTGGACCAGGCCGATGGCCGCCTCTGTTTGCGCCTGCTTGATGGAGAAGCGAACGTCGTACATGTACAGGTACTGCGAGATGTATTCGTTGACGAAGAAGCTGTGTGACTCGTACGTCGAGGTCGCGACGGAGGTGAACATCTGCATGCCGAAGCCGAGGGACTCCGTCTTGGTGCTGCTGGTGTAAGCGACCGACGTTCCAGTGCCGAAGCCGAGCACAATATTGCTCAGCACGTCGAAGACCTTGCCGGCGATGTAGAGCTCCAAGTTGGCCATGGCTCCGACCGTCCTGCCTAGATCCTTGTTGGCGGCCTCGACCGCGTCTTTGTTCGTGCTGACGCCCTTAGGAGGCTGTGCTCCCGAGAACACCGCGGCGCTGATCTGGTCGATCACGTTTTTGAGATTGTTCAGCGAGAACTCCTTCTCGTGCACGAAGTCGACGCTTTTGCCCGCCACGAAGGCCTTGGCATCATCGTATTTGTTGCTCGAGTAGAAGGCCTCTATCTCACTGCGCATCTGTTCTGCTGCGGTCGCCGCTTTCTTGTTCAGATCTTGTTCCAGGGTGTTGAGATACTGTCGGAATTGTTCGTCCTTGGCCTGCAGATCTTCGATGCTGGGCGAGCGTCCCATTTGTTTCCTCCCTTGGGCGATGCATCCTCTCTCGTTAAAGTGACTGGTTCAGTCGAGGCGGTCGTCATCAAAGTTGATGAACTTCTCGCATACGCTCGAGCAGCGTCGGCTCGCGGCACGACCGGTGAGCCAGTGCGACCGCAGCGAGCTGGGAGGAGACTCCGAGCTTGGTCAACACGGCACGAATGTGACTGCGGACGGTCGGCATGGAAACCTGGTTCGCCACAGCGATCTCGGCTGCTGAGCGGCCTGCGATCAATGCACCCAGCACGTGCTGCTCACGAGGGGTCAGGCCGAAAAATCGACGAGCTTCGTCCTCCCTCTGCCGTAACCGGGCGACCAGGCGATTGGCGTCGTGAGCGACGGGGGTCGATCGCAGTAGCGAGTCCAAAGCCGCGACAAGGTCGGCGAATGGCCGGTCCGCGTCCAGCACTGCTGCCGCCACCCGCCGCTCTACGACGTCGGCCAGCGTCGAGAACGCGCCTCCCGCCCCCACGGCGACGACGAACGGGCGAGGGCGGCCGGCCAGCGCGGCCCGGGGGTCCGGGAG
This sequence comes from Nonomuraea diastatica, assembly GCF_004349015.1. Classification (NCBI taxonomy): domain Bacteria; kingdom Bacillati; phylum Actinomycetota; class Actinomycetes; order Streptosporangiales; family Streptosporangiaceae; genus Nonomuraea; species Nonomuraea diastatica. The sequence goes on along the minus strand of NZ_SMKP01000073.1, from coordinate 11,488 downwards.
CCTTCCCTGTGTGTCCGCGATGAGAACCAGCCTGCCGGTGGGGCCGATTTCCTTTGCGGCTCGCGCAAGTGCTTCCTCGCTTGCCAGCTGAACGACGTCCCAACCGACGACGACCAATGCCGCTGCCAGCGCCGCTGAGAGCAACGAGCCGCCCGGCATCAACCAGACATTCCCTTCACGCCCGAATTCAGAACGGAGGGTCACAGGCCCCGACCGTTGGCTGCAGGACCTGGCTCTACTGACCGGATATCCGAAGGGCGCGGTGATTGTGGATCAGCATATCCGAATGCATGGCGACGGGCCGAAGCGGCATTCCGGGTCCCGTCTCTGCTGAGCTCCCCTGTTTGGACGATGCCGTCAGCCCGAACACGGCCGACCGAGCCGCAGAGACGCTGTGCGGCATTGACAAGACGCCTCTTCACGGGTTTGCGCCGTGATCCGCACGCGCCGCCTTACAGGTCATTGACCTTGTCTCGCGCCAGCCTCGCCACACGCGGGAAGAGCAGGTACAGCAGCCATACGTGCCGGTCGATGAGCCATGCACCCCGATGACACCCCCGGTTGTTCTCGGTGACCAGGTATCCACGTGGCATAGATCGTGACAGAACGAACGTCTGTGCGCGCGGTCAGTTACGATATCTATATCAACCTGGGTGATGCTGAGCCTCATAGGCAATGCGAAGAATCGTGTTCAAGACAGGCCGAACGCTCAATCGTGAGGAGAAGGCCAACGTCACCCCGCTATGCCACCCCGGCACGGGCGCGTCTATCCAAACAATCGGACACCGTCTTGGGGCGTCTTGGGGAACCACGTCCGACAGCCACCGTAGCTATCCGATGGCAAGCCGACCCGGAGCGCAGGGCCGCCAGCCCGAGCACCGGAAGCGGCGCGACAGAAAGCCTTTCCCCGTGCCATGTTGATCGTCTTATGCTTGCGCCGTACCCAGCGCGATCAGATGATCAATCGCATTGGACAAATCCTGAAATATACTGCCCTGCGTCGTCAATCGTCTCTCGTTCCCAGGGTGGCAAACCCGCTCGATTCTCCTGGCTGTAGGTCGGAGCTCCATTTTCGTTGCTAACGAATAAAGATTCCAGACACATCAGATGGCGCTTGGGCGATGGCGAAGTCGTAAGTCCTTGCGCATGGCGGCCTGCGGGATCAGATGTCCACTCTTGGTGTCGACATAGATAACTACCGAGTCAGGGCCGCAGAGTCGATCGCCCAGCCCGTCCACGGTGAGCACCGAAGTCAGCGATCGTCACGGCATCGGCCATGCTGTGATCTTTCACGAGCGGCACCCACTTAAGACGCTGGGATACCGCAACGCCATCACCGTCGCCGAATATCTCGCCGAGTGGATTGAGGGCCACGCCGTCGAGATCAAGCCGCACACGCTCAAGGGCTACCGCGACATGATGCGCCTCTACATCATCCCGCGCATCGGGGCTCTCCGTCTCCAGGCACTACGCCCTTCGGCGATCACCAAGTTCTACCGTGACCTGCTGACCAGCGGCGGCAGGAAGAACAGCCCTCTGGCACCGAACACCGTCAAGCACGTCCACACGGTGCTGCGGAAAGCGCTCACGGATGCCGTGCTCGTTGATGAACTCCTGCCCAACAACCCAGCGGAACGGGCCAAGCTCCCCCGAGTCTCATCCGCAGAACCCGGCATGGTGTGGACGCCCGCCCAGCTCCGGGCGTTCCTCCAGACAGCGCGAGACCACCGTCTCTTCGCCTTCTTCCACCTCGCCGCCTACACGGGTGCCCGCAGAGGCGAACTGCTCAACCTCCGCTGGACGGACGTGGACCTCGACAAACCGCAGATCCACATCACCGGCACAGCGGCCGTCCTCGACCGCCAGCGCGTCGTGGGGACCACGAAGAGCGGTCGTTCCCGAGTCGTCTCCCTCGACGTGAGCACCGTCAAGGTCCTCAAGGCCCACCGCGCCCGCCAGGACGAGGAACGCCTCGCGCTCGGCTAGTCCTGGAACAGCGGCCACACTTACGTCTTCACGACCGGCTGGGAAGAGCCCGTCTTTCCAGAACACGCCCAGCTCCCTCATGCCCAAGCTCATCGCCGCCCACAACAAGCAGAACCCGCGCGCACCGCTACCCCGCGCCCGCCTTCACGACCTGCGCCACATCCACGCCACGACGCTCCTGATGGCCGGCACGCCTGTGCACGTCGTCGCGGCCCGCCTCGGCCACGCCGACCCCGCCATCACCCTCCGCGTCTACGCGCACGTCATCCACGAGCAGAGCGCCACCGCCGCCGACATCTTCGCCCAGGCGGTGGCCTCCTGTTAGCAAGATCGCCACATTGTCCGGACAAACATGAAGCCCCTGAACCGGAAACACCGGTTCAGGGGCTTCATGTCGCAGAGCCGACGTGGGGAATCGAACCCCAAACCTTCTGTTTACAAGACAGATGCTCTGCCGATTGAGCTACGTCGGCGCGGCCTATCAGTGTAGACGCTAGCGACGCCTGTGACGAGCGACTTCGTACAGCGCCACACCGGCCGCCACCCCCGCGTTGAGCGACTCGGCGGATGCGTGCATCGGGATGCGGGTCACCACATCGCACTGCTCGCGTACCAGCCGCGAGAGCCCCTTGCCCTCGGAGCCCACGACCACCACCAGCGGTTCGGTCAGCAGTTGGGCCTCGCCGATGTCGGCCTCGCCGGCGCCGTCGAGGCCGACCACGAACAGGCCCGCGTCGCGGTAGTCGCGCAGGGCGGCCGTCAGGTTGGCGGCGCGGGCGACGCGCAGGGTGGCGAGCGTTCCCGCGGACGTCTTCCAGGCGCCTCCCGTGACGCCGGCCGAGCGGCGTGAGGGGATGAGCAGGCCATGGGCGCCGAAGGCGGTGGCGGAGCGGGCGATGGCGCCGAGGTTGCGCGGGTCGGTGACCGAGTCGAGGGCGACGATCAGCGGGGGTTCGCCGGCGTCGTGCGCGAGGTCCACCAGCTCTGACGGGTGCGCGTAGTCGTAGGCGGGGATCTGGAGGGTGATGCCCTGGTGAACGGCGCCTTCCGTGAGGCGGTCGAGCTTGTCGCGGGTGACTTCGAGCAGGGCGATGCCGCGTTCTGCCGCGATCTTGATGGAGTCGCGGACACGGTCGTCGTTGTCGATGCGCTGGGCGACGTAGAGGGCGTTGGCGGGCACGCCGGCCTGCAGGGCCTCGAGCACCGGGTTGCGGCCACCGATGTATTCGGGTGCGTCTTCGGGACGCCTGGACCTGGTGGGGGCGGCGCGGCGGCTGCCGCCTCGCTCTTCGCGGGCGACGCGCTCGGCGCGGGCCTTGTCTTTGTACCAGTGCCGCATCTCCGCGGGTGGGGTCGCGCCCCTCCCCTCAAGCGACCGGCGGCGCTGCCCTCCGGTGCCTTTGGACGGTCCCTTCTTCTTCGCGGGCCTGCCCGAGCCCCTGCCGCCTGCTGCCATGGCATCCAGGGTACTCGGGGCGCGGGGCAACTCGGCCCACGCGAGAATGCCGGGCCATCCAGCCCGTGCAAGGGGAACGAGACAACCGGCCACGCCCGCCCAGCGAACGAGGCGACCGGCCGACGCGCAAAGGAGGAAACCCGGCCCACGCGTGAAGACCGCAGAGGGCTTCGGTGGTCAGCCGGAAGGGGCGAGCCGGGCCGCCACTCCCTCAAGGACGCATTCCAGGCCGATGCGGAAGCCGTCGTCGCGGCTGTCGCGGACCTGCCGCCCCCGTTGTCCCGCATAGAGCCGGCGCAGCCGCGGGTAGCTTCGCGCGGCCTCTTCGGCGGCGGGGAGCAGGCGTTCGGTCCATTCCTGCTCGCCCTGGCCGCTGCGGGCCAGGGTGGTCAGGGTGGCGGCCTCGCTGGTGGAGACGCCGACGACGTACGCCACCACGGTGTTCATCGCCTGGTCGGCCGCCTGCAGGCTGAACCCGCCCTCCTCGAACACGGCGAGCATCGCCTCGGTCAGCCGTGAGACGTTGGGCCCCAGGTAGGCCAAACCGGCCTCGCCCAGCACCGAGACGATCCAGGGGTGACGCAGGAGGGTCGCACGCATGCTCTGGGCGCAGCCGGTGACGGCCGCCCGCCAGCCCGCCGGATCGCCGGTGGCGGGAACGTCGACCTCGCCGTAGACCTCGTCGACGACGAGTTCCAGCAGTTCGTCCTTGTTGGCCACGTGCGTGTACATCGAGGTGGCGCCGGCGTTCAGGCACGCGCCGAGCTTGCGCATGCTCAGCGCGGCGAGACCCTCGGTGTCGAGCAGGTGGAGCGCCGCGGAGACGATCTGCCGGCGGCTCAGCGCCGGCTGGTCGCGCCGCTGAGGGCGCGGGCGTGCCCACACCGATGGGACCTGCTGCTCGTCGGCCGGCATGTGTCTCCCTCCGAAGCTCTCCCGCACAGTGTACGACTTGCGCACAGTGTGCGGTTGTGCGTACGGTGTGCGGCGACTCCGAACACTGTACGGAGCCTCATGATGAAGGGAGACTCCCATGTCCTTCGAGATCGATCGCTGGCAGGCCAGGCTCGACGAGCTACGCGCGGCCCACCGCGTGCCGGGCGCGGCGCTGGCGGTGCTGACCGGCGGCTCCGTCCACGAGTTGGCCAGCGGCGTGCTGCACCAGGGCACCGGGGTGGAGGTGACCACAGACTCCGTCTTCCTGGCCGGCTCGCTGGCCAAGCTCTACACCGCCACGCTCGTGATGCGCCTGGTCGACTCCGGCGACCTGGAACTGGACACGCCGGTCGTGAGCGTGCTGCCGGAGTTCGGCACCCCCGACCCGGAGGCCACCGGGGCGATCACGATCCGGCGGCTGCTGTCCCACACCGCCGGCATGACCAACGACTTCACTTACGATTCCGGCCGGGGTGACGACTGCCTGGCAAGGTACGTCGAGGCCGTCAAGGAGGTCCCGCTGGACTGCCCGCCGGGGACGGCACTGTCCTACGGCAGCGCCGGATACGCTGTGCTGGGCCGGGTCATAGAGGTGCTCACCGGGCAGACGTGGGACCAGGCACTCAAAGACCGGCTGTTCGTCCCACTCGGGCTGGAGCACTCGATGACGCTGCCGGAAGAGGCGCTGCGTTTCCGCGCCGCGATGGGCCACCTGGACGGCCCCGCGCCGGTCTGGGACCTGATGCCGCGCTCGGCGGGCCCGTACGGCAGGGTCATCGTCTCCGCCGGAGATGTCGCACGTTTCGCCCAGATGCACCTCAACGGCGGCCTCGCCCGGGACGGCAGCCGCGTTCTGTCCACCGAGGCGGTCGCGGCCATGCAGCGCCGCCATGCCGACAGCCCGGACAAGTGGTCGATGTCCGCCGACGGCTGGGGCCTCGGGTGGACCCTGCACGACTGGAACGGGGTCGCCGGCTACGGGCACGACGGCAGCGCCGTCACCCAGCACGCGTACCTGCGGGTCATCCCGCACGCGGGCGTGGCGGTCGTGCTGCTCGCCAACGGCGGCGCCTTCAGCCGGTTGTACGCTGACCTGTTCGGCGAACTGCTGGCCGAGCTCGCCGGTGTGCGCATGCCGCCGCCGTTCGCCCCGCCGGCGGACCCGCCCGCGGTGGACCTGGCACCGTGGACGGGCACCTACAAGCGCGCGGGCGTCGTCACGACCATCACCCAGGACGACCGGGGCGCGCGCATCCGCTACGAGTTCGTCGACGGCATGAAGGACTTCTCGCCTCCGCTGGAGGCCGAGCTGACGCCTGTGTCGCCGACGGTGTTCGCCGCCTCAGGGGGCCCTTTCGGCGATGACCATCTCCCCGTGGTGTTCGCCACGCTGGCCGACGGCACTCCCTGCGTGTACGTCAGCATGCGCGCCACGCCCAAGGTCGCCTGACGTTTCTACCGGCTCAGCTCCCAGCGCGGCCCGTGCGGGGTGTCCTCCACCGTGATGCCGGCTGCGCTCAGCTGGTCTCTGACCGCGTCGGCGGCCGCGTAGTCCTTACGCTCGCGGGCCGCACGGCGCTGCTCCAGCGCCACCGCCACCAGCGCGTCGACCACCGGCGACAGGTCGGACCCCGTGCCCCGCCACTGCGGCGAGCGCGGGTCGAGGCCGAGCACGTCGAGCATGTTCTGGGTCTCGGCGAGCAGCCGGGCCACCGCCTCCTTGTCGCCCCGCGACAGCGCCACGTTGCCCTCGCGCACCACCTCGTGCACGACCGCCAGCGCCTGCGGGGTGCCCAGGTCGTCGTCGAGCGCGTCGGCGAACGCCTGCGGCAGCGGCGCGTCGGCGTCGACGTCGTGGATGACCTCGGCGGCGCGCGTGACGAAGCCCTCGATGCGCTGGTAGGCCGCGGCGGCCTCCTGCAGCGCCTCCTCGGAGTAGTCGATCGAGGAACGGTAGTGCGGGGCCGCCAGGTAGTAGCGCAGCTCCACGGGCCGCACCTTCTGCACCATCTCGGGGATCAGCAGGGAGTTGCCGAGCGACTTGCTCATCTTCTCCGCGCCGATCTTGAGCATGCCGTTGTGCATCCAGTAGCGGGCGAACCCGTCACCCGCCGCCTGCGACTGGGCGATCTCGTTCTCGTGGTGCGGGAAGATCAGGTCGATCCCGCCCCCGTGGATGTCGAACGCCGGCCCCAGGTATTTCGTCGCCATGGCCGAGCACTCCAGGTGCCAGCCGGGGCGGCCGGGCCCCCAGGGGGTCGGCCAGGTCGGCTCGCCGGGCTTCTCGCCCTTCCACAGGGCGAAGTCGCGGGGGTCGCGCTTGCAGGACTCGTCGTCGGTGTCGGCCGCGGGGCGCATGTTCTCCACCTTCTGGTTGGAGAGCGAGCCGTAGCGGTCGGCGTAGGACTGCACGTCGAAGTAGACGTCGCCGCCGGAGGCGTAGGCGTGCCCGCGTTCGATCAGCCGCCGCATGAGCGTGATCATCTCGGGGACGTGCCCGGTGGCGCGGGGCTCGACGGTCGGCGGGAGGCAGCCCAGGATGTCGTACGCCCAGGTGAAGGCCCGCTGGTTGCGCTCGGCCACGACGAACCATGGCACGCCCTCCGCGGCCGACACCCTGATGATCTTGTCGTCGATGTCGGTGACGTTGCGGCAGAACATCACGTCATATCCGGAACGTGCAAGCCAGCGGCGGAGCACGTCGAAGTTCACGCCCGAGCGGATATGCCCGATATGCGGAGGAGCCTGCACGGTAGCCCCACACAGGTAAATCGACGCCCGACCTGCTTCGACCGGAACGAATTCGCGGATGGCGCGTGTGCTGGTGTCGTAGATGTGCAGGCTCACAAAAGAAAGGCTAACGCCTCAGAGCTGCCTCCTGACCGTTAAATCAGCCCCGCAACGTGACCTTGTCCGGAGAGATCCTCACGATGAGTCGCTCAGTGCCCGGTTTGTCCTCCCAGGGCTGCCCCCGGTACCTCTGCGACAGCTCCTCGATGAGCGCGCCCTCCGGGTCGGGCGTCATGGTCACCCGCCCGCGCACCTCGACGTAGCGGTAGGGGTCGTCCGGGTCGATGACGAGCAGGCTCGCCCTCGGGTCGCACTCGAAGTTGCGCGGCTTCACACGCCCTTTCGCCGTCGAGAAGATCACATCGTCGCCGTCCGTACGGATCCAGACGACGCTCGAATGGGGGCCACCGTCCGGATTGAGAGAGGTGATCGTCGCGAAATTCGGCGCGTCCAGGAGCTTTCGGGCATCTTCTGACAGCTCGGCCATGTGTCCTCCTAGATCGGTCTGGCCCTCCATTCTTCTGTAGGCTCACAACCGCCATGGACGTGACTCCCCCTTCTGCGCTCCGCCGCCTGGGCATCGCCCTTGCCGGCCTCGCCGTCGCCGCCCTCACGGGGGCCGCGTGCGCGCTCTCCTTCCACGACCTGCGCGCGCTGGCCGTCACCGGAAAGGCCGCCACCGACCTCGCCTACCTCTATCCCGCGGCCTTCGACGCGCTCCTGGCGGTCGCGCTGATCAGCGTGCTGCTGCTGCGCTCGGCCAAGCTGCTCGTACGCGTGCAGGCGGCGTTCGTGCTGGTCCTGCTCATGGTGGCGGCCGCAGCGGTGAACGTGGCGACGGCGGTGCGGTTCGGGTTCGACGTGCGGCAGACGGCCATCGGCGTGGCCCTGGCGCCCTGGGTCATGCTGGCGCTGGCCCTGTGGCTCTGGCTGCTGCTGATCAAGCACGTGAACGCCCGCCGCGCATCAGGGAGCGGCGCCGAGGCCGAGCCTGCCGCGGAGCACGACATCGTGCCGTTCGGCCGGCCGTCGCCCGCCACGGAGAAGTCCGCACCGTCGCCCGTCGCAGGTCCCGAGACCTCACCTCTCCTCGAGCCCGCGCCTGTCCCGGAGAGGTACGCCGCGCCCGCGCCGAAGGAGGCGCCGCATTCCGAGCCCGCCCGGGAGCCCGCGCCGGTCTCGGCGCTGGTGTCCGAATGGCCCGTGCAGGAGGAGGAAGGGAAAAGAACGCCCGAGCTCCGCCCTGTGGAGTTAGATCCGCAGCCGCAGCCGGAACCGCAGTCGGTATGGCAATCGGAGCCGCAGCAGCCGCAGTCGGAGTGGCAATCGGAGCCGGAACCGCAGCCGGAGCCGCAGCCGGAGCCGGAACCGCAGCCGGAGCCGCAGCCGGAGCCGGAGACCCGGCCCGTCCGCTGGGGTGATCGCGTCAAGCCGGAGGACGTCCTCGTCCACCCGCGCTCCGACGACAAGGACGCCGACACGCAGCCACATCACGTCGTCGCCGACGACGGGCCCGACCCCGCCCATGGCCCCGAGGCCGCCGACCGCCACGAAGCCGGGCGGGAGGACGAGGACACCGCCCCGCACCCCGTGGTCCACGACGAGACCCCGGCGCCCTCGGAGCGGCTGCGCAGCACCCCGCGCCCGCCGGAGGACTGACGCCCGGAAAGGCCCGCCCGGGAGCCTTCCCTGGCGGGCCTGCCCGAATCCGCCTAAACCTTCGAGCCGCGGCGCAGCCCCGCGACGAGGCCGACGCCGACGATCGCGAGCACGACCTGCATCACCAGTTCTATCCAGTCGATGCCAGCCGTCGTCTCCACACCGAGCACCTGCGCGAGCAGCGTGCCCAAGAGAGCCGCCACGATGCCGACGACGATGGTGAGGATCCAGCCGATGGCCTGCTTGCCGGGAAGCAGCAAGCGGCCGATTGCGCCAATCACGGCACCGATCAGGATGGCGCCGAGGATGGACTGGATTGTCATGACACAAACCTCCCCGTGAGGGTGATCGGTTCACTCTCACGGGGTGCTCGCTACCCGATCTACCGCGTTTATGCGCAGATATGACGAACGAGCAGGTCAGACCTAGGTTCTTCCGGTACGGCCGGAGCGCCCGATCCCCATGCGCGTCACGAGGAGCACGCCCACGACCGCCAGCACGAGCTGGAGTATGTGCTCGATCCAGTCGATGCCTCTCGTGTCGGCCCAGCCGAACGCCTGCGCGATCAGCGTGCCGATCAGGGCGGCCACGATGCCGACGATGAGGGTCAGGCCGATGGACATCTTCTGCTTGCCCGGCACCAGCAGCCTGCCGAGCGCCCCGACTATGGCGCCGATGACTACTGCCGAAACTATCGCGCCGATCATGTGTAGCTCCCCCCCAGACGTTCACATGTCTTCGAGCAGACCTACCCGTTGAACAGGCAAACTACCCAAAAGAGGAAGGCGGCGGTCCGTACCGCGCCAGTGACGAACCGCCGCCTTCGGACTTCGGCGGGCTAGGCGACGACCCGCCGGGACACCCTCACGCGTCCCTGCGTAAGACGCCCAACCCTCAGGAAAGGTTGACCACCAGCGCGGTGGCGAACGCGGCGATGCCCTCGCCGCGGCCGGTCAGCCCAAGCCCGTCAGTGGTGGTGGCGCTCACGCTCACCGGCGCGCCGACCGCGGCGCCGAGCGCCTTCTCGGCCTCGGCGCGTCGAGGCGCGAGCTTCGGCCGGTTGCCGATCACCTGGATGGCGACGTTGCCGATCTCGTAGCCGGCGGCGCGCACCTGCCGCGCGGTCTCCTCGAGCAGCGCGGCGCCCGACGCTCCGGCCCAGCGTGGGTCGGACGTGCCGAACAACCGGCCCAGATCGCCAAGACCGGCGGCGGACAGCAGCGCGTCGCAGGCCGCGTGTGCGGCGGCGTCACCGTCGGAGTGGCCGTCGAGCCCGGTCTCGCCCGGCCAGTGGAGGCCGGCGAGGTTGAGCTCGCGCCCTGAAGCGAACGAGTGGACGTCGACTCCGACGCCCACCCGTGGAAGTTTCGTGCTCAGGAGTTGAGAACCTCGTCGAGAAGGGCCTCAGCCTTGTCCTCATTGGTCTTCTCGGCCAGGGCCAACTCGCTGACCAGGATCTGGCGCGCCTTGGCGAGCATGCGCTTCTCGCCCGCGGACAGACCGCGCTCGCGGTCTCTCCGCCACAGGTCCCGAACCACCTCGGCGACCTTGTTCACATCGCCGGACGCGAGCTTCTCCAGATTGGCCTTGTAGCGACGAGACCAGTTGGTCGGCTCTTCGGTGTGCGGCATCCGAAGGACGTCGAAAACTCGCTCAAGGCCTTCCTGGCCGACAACATCGCGTACGCCGACGAGTTCTGCGTTTTCTGCTGGCACCTGGACGGTAAGGTCGCCCTTGTCGACCTTGAGCACCAGGTAGGTCTTTTCCTCACCCTTGATGGATCGCGTCGTGATTGCTTCGATCCGAGCAGCCCCATGGTGGGGGTAGACGACAGTGTCGCCGACCTGGAAAGTCATGTGACAAGTACCCCTTCCGCTGTACTCCAGGGTACCACGCATCCACAGCCTCCCGGAACAGTGAAATCCTCATAACTGCAGGTCAAAGCCGCATATTGGGGCTTGACAAGTGCTCAACTGTATGAATCTCATTTGCGGACATAGCGAATGACCTGCGGGGGTGCGGATATGACCATGCATTCGGGTCGATAAGGTGGGCGCGGCTCATGCGCATGCGCGAGACATGCGGATGAGCCTCACACACGCATGCGCAAGACCAAGGAGAACCCGCCCGTGACCAGCAGTCGCTGGATTGTCGTAGCCGCCGCGTTCTTGGCAGCCCCCGTGATCGCGGGCTGCGGGGCAGGATTCGACGCCACCACCAACCAGCCGTACGCCCCCAACGAGGCGCAAGTGTTGATCGAAAAGGGTGCATACGGCACGCGCGGCATTCACATCCCGCAGGCGTTCATACTCGGCCCCGACCCCGGGGCGCAGCTCGCCTGGCGCGGCTCCGCCCCCATCTACCTCAACATCCTCAACAAGTCGGACACCCCTGACACCCTGCAGACGATCACCGCGGGAGGCATGGGCGAGGTCAAGGTCACGGCCCCGATCCAGCTTCCCGTCGGCCAGCTCGTCAACACGGGCAAGCCCACCCCGCAGATCATGCTCGAGTCGATCCCCAAGAGCCTCAGAGGCGGCGAGAGCATCAAGCTGGACCTCCAGTTCGCCAAGGCCGGCGTCGTGTCCATGAACGTGCCTGTGGTCACGCGCAGCCGCGAATACCAGGACTACCCGCCGGCTCCCAACGCCACCCCCGCCC
>NZ_SMKP01000072.1:0-46131 GCF_004349015.1 Nonomuraea diastatica | reverse complement strand
CCCGTCCGCTTACGGCGGCCCGGCCTCGACGGTCGCGACGGAACCGGCGGGGCGGCTCGACGTCTACACCGGAGGGCTGGACCGGCTCACCCCCGCGGCGGCCGGCGATTTCCTGCTGGCCGGTCAGGAGGAGCAGGGCGCGGCGCTGGCCGGGTGGCGTGACGGCGGCAAGGTCGCGCGCGCCCTCACCCCCGCGCACGACGTCGAGCTGCCCTACTTCCCCGGACCGGTCACCGCCTACCCCTACCTGAGCACCGAGGCGGAACGGGTCGCCGCCGACCTGGGGCTGGCCGAGGCCCGCTGGTACAACGTGATAGCCGGCGACCGTGTCCTCGCCACCGCGAGCACCGCGACGTCGGCCGCCGACCTGGCCCGCGTCGCCGAGCTCGAACTGGCCGGGCGCACGCCGTACTATGTCCTGCTTTTTCAGCTCACTGGCGCGCCCAGAAACAGAACCAGCACCACAACCGGCACCAGCACCCTCGTGGTGCGCACCACGGACTCCTACGCGCTGACCGCCGCCGTCACCGCCCACGCCGCGCGGGCGGTGCTGGCGGGCGACGTCCCGGACGGGCTGCACCACGCCGACGCCGTGCTCGACCCGGCCAGGATGCTGGCGGACCTCGAGGGCGTGGCGACGGCCGAGATCACGGACGCGGTCGCCCCCATCGACCTGGCCGCGCCGGCGTTCGAGGAGGGCGCGCTGTGAAACGAGTCGTGGTGTGCGGCACCAAGTTCGGCCAGATCTACCTGTCGGCCATGCGGGACGGCCCCTTCGAGCTCACCGGCATCCTGGCCCGCGGCAGCGCCAGGTCCGCCGCGTACGCCAGGGAGCACGGCGTCCCGCTGGTCACCGACCCCGACCAGGTGCCCGAGATCGCGGACCTGGCCTGCGTGGTCGTACGGTCGGGCGTCGTCGGAGGCGAGGGCAGCGAGCTGGCCGCGGCGTTGTTGTCCCGGGGCGTGCACGTGCTCCAGGAACATCCGGTCCACGCGGACGAGCTGGCCCGCATCCTGCGCACCGCCAGGGCCGCGTCCGCGGTGCACCACGTGAACACCCTGTACGTCCATCTGGACCCCGTGCGCCGCTTCATCGAGGCCGCCCGCCGCCTGCGCGAACTCCAGCAGCCGCTCTACGTCGACGCCTCCTGCAGCGTCCACGTGGCCTACGCCCTGTTCGACATCCTCGGTCAGGCCCTGGGCGGCCTGCGCCCCTGGACGTTCACCGCCACGGCCCCGGGCACACCTTTCGTGTGCGTCACGGGTACGGTCGGAGGAGTGCCCCTCACCCTCCGGGTGCAGAACCAGATCGCGCCCAACGACCCCGACGCCCACCTCCACCTGCTGCACCGCATCACGGTAGGCACGGAGGGCGGCAACCTCACGCTGGTCAACACGCACGGCCCGATCGTGTGGACCCCGCGGATGTACGTCGCCCGCGACGCCGACGACCGCTTCGACACCGGCGCCGACCACCTGCGCCTGCCGAGCGCCACCACCATCGGGCCGGCGCAGGCGCCCACGTTCGCCGAGATCGTCACCTCGGTGTGGCCGGACGGCGTGCGCCGGGCGCTGACCGGGTTGCGCGAGGCCGCCGAGGACGGCCGCGACCCGCTGCGGCAGGGCCAGTACCACCTGACGCTCAGCCGTCTGTGGCAGGACGCCACCGCGGCGATCGGCCGGCCCGAATTGCTGGTCCAGACGGCACCCCGCCCCCTGTCCGCCACGGAGTTCGCATGAACTGGTTCCACTGCTACCAGCCCAGGCCGTACGCCTCGTTACGGCTGTTCTGTTTCCCCCACGCCGGCGGCTCGGCGAGTTTCTATCGAGGCTGGCACGCCGCGGCGCCGCACTCCGTCGAGGTGCGCGCCGTGCAGTACCCGGGGCGGGGCGAGCGCCGCGCCGACACGTTCGTCGACGACGCCCACCACCTCGCCAAGCTCGTCGCCGACGCGATGGCGCCGCTGCTCGACCGGCCGGTCGCGCTGTTCGGGCACAGCATGGGAGCGCTGATCGCGTACGAGGTGGCGCGCACGCTGGAGGCCAGGGGCAGGGGCGTGACGCACCTGTTCGCCTCCGGCCGGCACGCGCCCCACGAGCACCGTCACAGCGACACGCACGCCGGCTCCGACGATGAGCTGATCGACGAGATCATCGGGCTCGGCGGCGTCGAGCGCGAGCTCATGGCCGACCCCGACATCCGCGAGCTGGCGTTGCCGGCCATCCGCAACGACTACCGGCTCGACGAGACCTACCAGCACCGCCCCGGCGGCGTGCTCGCCTGCCCCGTCACCGCCCTGCTCGGCGGCGACGACCCGGAGGTCACCCCGGAACAGGCGGCGCGGTGGGGCGAGCTGACCAGGGCGCGCTGCACCGTCCGCGCGCTGGACGGCGACCACTTCTACCTCGTGCCACGCCAGGACGACGTGATCGCGGAGCTGTCCCGCGCCGTCACGACGGGCTGGGCGTCCACTCCCTGATCCCCTAGGAAGGAAACGATGGACCAAGAGCTGATGCGCATCCTCACCGGAGGATGGGTGGCGCAGGCGACCTTCGTCGCCGTCCGGCTCGGGGTCGTGGACGCGCTCGACGGGCGCCGCCTGACCCCCGGTGAGGTCGCCGCCGAGGTCGGCGCGCACCCCGAGGCCCTGCACCGCCTGCTCCGCCTGCTCGAAGGGGTGGGGCTGGCCGACGCCGACGACGGCAGGTACGGGCTCACCCCGATGGGGGCGCGGCTGCGCCACGACGACCTGGGCCCGCTCGCCGCCCTCTACGGCGAGGACTCCTTCGCCGCCGCCTGGAACGGCCTGGAGCACGCCGTACGCACCGGCGAGCCGGCGTTCGAGCACGTCCACGGCGAGCCCATCTTCGCGCACCTGGCCGCCGATCCCGGCAAGGCGTCGGTGTTCAACGCGGGGATGGCGGCGGGTGCCTCCTTCTTCCGGGGGGTCCCCGACGCGTACGACTTCTCCGGGCCACGCCGCGTGGTCGACCTCGCCGGCGGCACGGGCGCTCTGCTCGGCACGATCCTGCGGAGCAACCCCGAGGCCACGGGCGTGCTGTTCGACCTGCCCGAGGTGGTCGCCGCCGCGCCCGGGCACCTGTCGCGGATGGGGGTGCTGGACCGGTGCGAGCTGGCCGCCGGCGACCTGTTCTCCTGCGTGCCGGACGGCGGCGACGTCTACCTGCTCTCGCGCATCCTGCACGACTGGGACGACGAGCGCTGCGCCGCCCTGCTGGCCAACTGCGCCAAGGCGATGAGGCCCGGCGCCGAGCTGCTGATCGTCGAACGCGTCGTCGGCCGCGGCTCTCACGTTCCGCTCGCCTTCGACCTGCACATGATGGTGATGACCGGAGGGCGGGAGCGCACCGAGGAGGAGTACCGCGCGCTGCTGGAGGGCGCGGACCTGACTCCGGGCCGGCTGATCGACCTGCCACTCGGGATGCGGATGCTCACCGCGACCCGCTGAGACGCGGACACGCGAGAGGCGCCGGGCTCCCCGTTGAGCCCGGCGCCTTGTCACGTCCCCCGACGTTCAGCTCATCACGAGCTCGCCGGCCCGCTCCCGGATCACCTCGACGGTGCCCGCGCTCCCGTCGACGCGGATCCGGTCGCCGTCCCGCAGCAGCATGGTGGCGTTCCTGGTGCCGACGACGGCGGGGATGCCCAGCTCGCGCGCGACGATCGCAGCGTGCGACAGCGGCGCGCCGACGTCGGTGACCACCGCCGCGGCGCGCGGGAAAAGCAGCGTCCAGCCCACGTTCGTCACGGTCGTCACCAGGATCTCGCCCTCGCCCAGCCGGTCGCCGTCGGCCACGGAGCCGAGCACCCGGGCGGTCCCCTCGACCACGCCCGACGCGCCGGGGAAGCCGCTGATGGTCTGCGACGGGGGCACCACCGTGGCGGCGGCGTCGAACACGTCGCCGCGGCGGCCCGGGTCGGCGGCCCACCGCTCCGGGTCGAACCGGCCGCGGATGATGCCCGGGTACGGAGGCAGCGACCGGTACAGCTCGTACGCCGCCCGCCGCCCGGCCACCCGCGTCAACGGCCGGCCGGAGCCGCGCAGCACGTCGATGATCTCGTCGATCGTCAGGAAGAACAGGTCGTCGCCGTGCCCGGTCACCTCCCCGGCCCGCACCACGAAGTCGCGCACCATCCAGAAGCCCCGCATCATCTCCGACCGGGTCTCCTCGCGGGAGCGGACGATGGCCTCCCAGCGGTCGATCCTGCGCCGGAACTTCTCCGCCTTCCTCGGATGGCGCTCGCGGAACCGCCGCCAGGCGGCCTCGCTCGCCTCGATCTGGCGGTCGAGCAGCTCGGCCGGGTCGACGGTGAGCCCGGCGAGCTGGTCGTCGAGCCACGCCGGGTCCTCCACGGGCCGGGCCACCGAGATCTCGAACTCGTCGGGGCAACGGTGGCCGTAGGAGCGGACGTACCCGTCGCGGGAGATCTCACCCCGCTTGAGCCGGGCCAGGCCGAGCAGCGGGCCGAGGCTCTCCAGCCGGCCCTCTCCCGACTGGATGCCCGACATCAGCACGGTGGCATCGGCCTCCCCGACCAGCTCGGCCAGCTGGGCGCCGAGGTAGATGAGCGAGCCGGCGTCCTGGCGGGCCGCGGCGGCGAGCATGCGGTTGCACTCCCTGAACCTCGGCTCGACGTCGCTCTCCCACAGCGCGGCCAGGTCGTCGCTGACGGTGATCGCGGCGCGGATCTCCTCCGTACGCCGCTCCGCGTCCGCGATGTAGGCCGGGATGTGCTCGACGAGCTTCTGGATCTCGCGGCGGCCGCCCAGCATGGGCCTCGCCGCCCTGAGGGTCTGCCAGCGCGTCATCGGCAGCAGTGGCGTCTCGACACCCTCGGGCAGCCTGCCGTAGATCGGCTCCTGGGTGGCCTTGATCTTCTTGGTGATGCCGAGGGCCCTGCCGAGAGAGGCGTTCACGCTCATGTTCATGTAGACGCGGCCGCCGATGTTGCCGCACATGGGGTGGCCGCCGAGGTCGCCGGTGACCATGATCTCGGCGATGAACGCCTGCACGAGCGACCAGGTGCACGGCGTCATGACGCTGGGGATGGCCTCGCCCAGGTTGCCGTTGCTCCACAGGTAGTCGCCCTTGACGGAGTCGTTCCACACCTCGCGCCTGCCGGTGATCGGCCGGGCCTGGAGGATGTGGGGACGCCCGTCGTGCATCGCCCACTCGACGTCCATCGGGCGGCCGTACAGCTCCTCGATCGTCATCCCCAGCTCGGCCAGCCGCTCGGCCTGCGCCCAGGTGAGGACAGGCTCGTCGCGCAGGCCGGGCGGGACAGGGTCCTCACGGGTGCCTTCCTGCGTGCGCACGGTCATGACGGTCTTGGACGCGATCGTCTCGTCGACGACCGTGCGCCCGGCGCGGTCGAGCGTGATCGTGTCGGGCGTGACCAGGCCGCCGACGACCGCCTCGCCCAGGCCCCACGCGGCGTTGATGGTCAGCCGGTCGCGGTCCTCGGTGAAGAGCACCCCCGCGGCGTCGGCGGGAACCAGCTCCTGGACGACGACGGCGATGGCCACCTCCTCGCGCGGGATGCCGTGCCGGTCGCGGTAGGCGATGGCCCGGTCGGTCCACAGGGAGGCCCAGCAGCGCTTGACCGCGTCGAGGAGCTGCACGGCGCCGCGGATGTTGAGGTAGCTGTCCTGCTGGCCGGCGAACGACATCCCCGGCAGGTCCTCCGCGGTCGCCGACGACCGCACCGCGACCGCGGGCTCGTCGCCCAGCTGGGCATACGCGGCCAGGATGTCGCCCGCGATCTCCTGCGGCAGCTCGCGGGCCGCGAACAGCGCCTGGATCTGCTCGGCGTCGCCGGTGAGGATCGCGTCGCGCAGGCCGTGGCGGTCCACGAACGCGCGGTAGGCGCCGGTGGTGACGTGGAAGCCCGCCGGCACCGGCAGGCCCGCCCTGGCCAGATGGGCGAGCGATTCGCCTTTTCCGCCGACGACGTCGAGTTCGGCCCTCGGATCAGCCAGGGCAAGCGTGTTCATACGCGATCTCCATTCCGATTCGGCGGCAGGCCTAAAGCGCTCATCAGGGAAAGGGAAAGCCGGAGGTCAGGCTCTGACACATCACCTGACTCATCGCTGTGAAAAAAAGAAAAGGGGGAACGGCCGCCTCTTCAACGGTACGAAATCGCCGGTGGGTGGCCCACCCCTAGGCGCCCTTACCAACAGGAAACCTGCTCATCCGACTGCCGCGCAAATGTTTTGCCTGGTCAAGGCCGTAGCGGCAGCCCATTTATCCGACTTCCCACGGGCAACTACCCGTCGGCGCCGGGCCTGAGCAGGCCGGTCTCATAGGCCACCGCGACGGCGGCGGCGCGGTCGTTCACCTCGAGCTTGGCGAAGATGTGCAGCAAATGGGTCTTCACGGTCGCCTCGGTGATGAACAACTTCCTGGCGACGTCGCGGTTGGTCGCGCCCCGGGAGATCAGCGACAGGACCTCCAGCTCGCGGCGGCTGAGCACCTGCTGCTGCGGCGCGCGGATCTTCTGCGTCAGCACGCCCGCCACGGACGGCGACAACACCGTCTCGCCGCGCGCCGCGGCCTGCACCGCGCTGCGCAACTCGGCGCGCGGGGTGTCCTTCAGCAGGTAGCCGGTCGCGCCCTCCTCGATGGCGGGCAGCACGTCGACGTCGTTGTCGAACGTGGTCAGCACGAGCACGCGCACGTCGGGCGACTGCTCACGCAGCCGGCGGATGAGCTCGGCGCCGTTCATCTTCGGCATGCGCAGGTCGGTGAGCACGACGTCGGGGTTGGTGCGCTGGACCACCGCCAGCGCCTCGAAGCCGTCGCCCGCCTCGCCGACCACCTCGAACTCGTCGTCGGTGAAGATCCCCCGCAGTCCGTCGCGGACGACCGGATGGTCGTCCACGATGATCAGGCGAATCGGCATGTGTCACCCGGCGTCTCTGAGGCGGTCGGACGGTTCGGACACCGCGTCGGCGGGGATGGCCGGCACGGTCGCGGAGATGCCGGTGCCCTCGCCGGGCGCCGACTCGATCTCGAAGTCCCCGGCCAGTCTGGTCACGCGCTGGCGCATCGCGATGAGCCCGAAGCCGCCTGCCTCGGAGGCGGGCGCGTGGGAGGAGATGTCGGGCGGCCCGGGGACGAATCCGGCTCCGTCGTCGCGTACATCCAGCACCACGACATCTTCCATGTACGACAGGGTGAGAGCAACTCGTCCGGCCGAGGCGTGCTTGGCGACGTTGGACAGCGCCTCCTGCGCCACCCGCAACAGCGTGATCTCCACCTCGGCGTGCAGCGGCCGGGCGTCGCCGTTGACCGACAGGGAGGCGGTCACGCCGGTCGTCTCCGACCACCTGTCGGCGACGTCCCGCACGGCGGCGGGCAACTGCGAGCCGGCCAGCGGCGCGGGGCGCAACGCCTGCACCGACCTGCGGGCCTCGTTGAGGTTCTCCCTGGCCAGGGTGCGTACGGTGTCGAGGCGGGCGAGCGCGGCCGATGTGTCGTCGATGGCCTCCTCGGCGGCCTCGATCTGGGTGACGATGGCGGTCAGCCCCTGGGCGATGGTGTCGTGGATCTCCCTGGCCATCCGCTGCCGCTCGCCGAGCACCCCCGCCTCGCGGGCCTGGGTCAGCAGCCGGGCCTGGAGGCTCGCGTTCTCCTCGGCGAGCGCGGCCAGCTTGGCGCCGGTCTCCCGCAGCTGCTCGATCATCACCTTGCGGCTCTCGTTCTGGTCGGAGATGGTCTGGATGACCAGCCCGATCGCGGAGGCGATCAACGCGGCGATCAGGAAGGAGAAGAGCATCTCGCCGGGGCTCCGCCCGGCCTCCGGCCGCATGGAGACCAGCACGCCGGCCGTCGCGGCCACCCCGCCGTAGGCCCACCACCGGGGCAGCAGCCGGAACGACTGGATGAACGCCGCCGGGCCGGTCACCGTGAAGACCGAGTCGATGCTGACCAGCGCCCCGATGGCCGCGAGCAGGACGGCGAAGTAGACGATGGCCACCACCGGGTGCCTGGTCCAGTCGGGGTGCACGCCGATCAGGAACCAGTGCCAGGCCATCGCGAACGACGCCAGCACCAGCGTCTCGAGCCGCCAGTTCTGTGCGAGCGAGAAGGCGGCGGGCAACAGGATGAACAGGTAGGGGAGCGCGGGCCAGACCCGGTCCCAACGCGAAAGGCCGGGTCCGGTGGAGGCGACCACCGATCCCGACCCTTCACGGCGGGCGCTGCTTACCACCGGAACGCCTTGACCGCGATGCCGGCGGTGACCAGGCAGATCCCCACCATGACCAGCATCGCCACGGGGGAGGCCGCGTGACCCTCCCAGCCGTTGCGGATGGTCTGCACGGCCGGGGCCATGGGCAGCATGTCGCCGATGGCCCGCATCGAGCCGCTCATCGACTCGCGGGGGATCACCGCGCCGGAGATGAAGACCATCGGGAAGAAGACACTCAGCCCGAGCACGGTGGCCGTGCGGCCGGAAGGGACGACGGCGCCGAGCAGGAAGCCGATGCCGCTGAGGCTCAGCGCGCCGAGCACCCAGGCCAGGACCACGATTCCCGGGTTGGCGGGGGCGGACAGGTCGTAGCCGATGGCGCCGATGGCGATGAGCAGCGCCGTGCCGAGAAGGGCCATCAGCATGTGGGCGATCCACTGAGCGCCGAACAGCATGCCGGGTGAGGCGGGGGTGGCGAGCAGCCGCTTCAGCACCCGGCGCTCGCGGTATTGCGCCAGGGTGGCCGGCAGGATGACGAGCGTGGCCAGCCCGATGACGAAGATGCTCAGCATCGGCACGTTGGCGTCAACCGACGGCAGCCCGCCGGGAAGGGGTTTGCCGCTGCGCAGCTTGACCCAGATCATGATCGTGGGGAAGGCCAGCGCGAAGAACGCCGACATCGGATCCCTGATGATCAGCTTGAGCTCGACCGCGATGACCTGCGTGATACCTTTCATGCCGCCTGCCCTCCCGTCAGTGCGAAGTAAGCGTCCTCGAGCGATTCCGTGCGGCCCTGGGTGATCAGCTCGCCCGGGGTTCCGTGGGTGATGACGCGGCCCTGGTCGATGATCGCCATGCGGTCGCACAGCGCCTGGGCCTCGTCCATGAAGTGGGTGACCAGCACGACGGTCACGCCGCGGTCGCGGACCTCGCGGACCAGGCCCCACGTCATGCGGCGGGCGGACGGGTCGAGGCCGGTGGTCAGCTCGTCGAGGAAGACGACCTCCGGGTTGCCGACCAGGGCCAGCGCGATGAACAGGCGCTGCTTCCAACCGCCGGACAGGCTCGCGAAGCTGGAACGCTGCCGGTCGGTCAGGCCCCACTCGTCCATGAGCTTGCGCCAGTCGGCGGGCTCGTCGTAGAAGGACGCGTACATCTTCAGTGCCTCGCCCACCTTGAGCGCGTCCGGCAGGGCGGCCTCCTGGAGCTGGACACCGATGCGGGGGAGCAGTTGGCGACGGTCGCTCTGGGGGTCGAGGCCCAGGACCCGCAGGACGCCGCCGTCCCGCTCGCGCAGGCCCGACATGCACTCCACCGTGGTGGTCTTGCCCGCTCCGTTGGGGCCGGCGATGCCGAAGATCTCGCCTCGTTCCACCTGCAGGGATACGTCCGTCAGCACTTGGCGGCCTTTGTAGGCTTTACTCATGCCCTCGATTTCGATGACTGTCATGTTTAAAGAATCATCGGGATCCGCCGCATGCGACATCCCCCGAACGGTTGATAGGGGGTCAGCCTCCCGATTCCGGGTCCGACCTGCGGATTGGCTTTCCGACCAGGTGAAACGCTAAATAGGGGTGTCGTACGCGGCGCTGATCCCCAACTCTGAATGCATGAGCGATACAGCGGTGCGCGTGCGTGAGCTGCGCAAGCGATACGGCGACGTGGTCGCCATCGACGGCGTTGACCTGGATATCGCCCGTGGCGAGGTGTTCGCGCTCCTCGGCCCCAACGGCGCAGGCAAGACGACCACTGTTGAGATCCTGGAAGGCCATCGCCGGCGAGACGCCGGCGAGGTCAGCGTGCTCGGCGAAGACCCCGGCGTGGCCGGCAGGGCGTGGCGCTCCCGTCTCGGGATGGTGCTGCAGTCGGCCACCGACGCCGCGGAGATGACCGTGCGCGAGATGGTCCATCACTATGCCCACTACTACCCGAGGCCCCGCGACCCCGAGCACGTGATCGAACTCGTCGGGCTCTCCGGCAAGGCGGACGCCCGCACGCGCAACCTCTCCGGAGGCCAGCGGCGCAGGGTCGACGTGGCGCTGGGCGTGCTCGGCAACCCCGAACTGCTGTTCCTGGACGAGCCGACCACCGGTTTCGACCCTGAAGCCCGCCGCCAGTTCTGGAGCCTGATCTCCCGTCTGGCCGACGAGGGCACCACCATCCTGCTGACCACGCAC
The DNA here is from genome assembly GCF_004349015.1 of Nonomuraea diastatica. Classification (NCBI taxonomy): domain Bacteria; kingdom Bacillati; phylum Actinomycetota; class Actinomycetes; order Streptosporangiales; family Streptosporangiaceae; genus Nonomuraea; species Nonomuraea diastatica. Next base: position 35,739 of record NZ_SMKP01000072.1, on the reverse strand, counting down.
TACCTGGACGAGGTCGAAGCACTGGCCAACCGGGTCGGCGTGATCGTGCAGGGCAAGGTCGTGGCGCTGGGCGAGCCGGCCACCCTGGCCGGGCGCTCGCAGGCCATGGCGACCGTCAGCTGGACCACCGCCGACGGCGACCAAAGCGTGAAGACGGCGACGCCGACGCAGGTCGTCGCCGAGCTCAGCGGCCAGTTCGACGGCGAGATCCCCGAGCTGACCGTGACACGTCCGTCTCTCGAAGACGTCTACCTCGGCCTAATCGGAGATCACTCGTGACCACCACGTTGTCAAGACCACCGACACGGATGGCCGCCGCGGCGGCGGCGCCCCTGCCCAGCGCCGGTCGGCTGGCTCTCAAGCGCGGTGCGCTGGAGCTCAAGAGCTTCTTCCGCACCAAGGGACAGTTCATCGTCATCTTCTCGCTCCCGGCGATCATGCTGATGCTGCTCGGCGCGATGCAGTCAGGCAAGCCGGACTTCAACGGCGTCACCGGCGCCCAGATCCTCACCGCCGGCATGATCGGCGCCGGCATCATGGGCACGACCTTCCAGAACCTCGGGATCAACGTCGCGCTGGAGCGTCACGACGGCACGCTGAAGCGGCTCTACGGCATGCCCATGCCGCGGATCGCCTATTTCGGCGGCAAGGTCATCCAGGTTCTCGTGTGCATGGTCGCCGAGGTCGCCCTCCTGGTCGTGGTCGGGGTGCTGATGTTCGACGTGCAAGTGCCCGGCACGCTCGACCGGTGGCTGACCCTCGCCTGGGTCCTCCTCCTCGGCGGCGTGGCCTGCACCCTCCTGGGCATCGCGGTCGGCAGCCTGCCGAAGTCGGCACGCGGCGCGAACGCCATCATCACGCTGCCCTTCCTCATCGTGCAGTTCATCTCCGGCGTCTACATGCCCTTCTCCGACGTGCCCGCCTTTCTCCAGTTCATCGCGTCCCTGTTCCCGCTCAAGTGGATGACCCAGGGCATGCGTTCGGTGTTCCTGCCCGAGCACGCTGCGGCGCTCGAACCGGCCGGCTCGTGGCAGCTCCCGTTGATCGCCCTCGTGCTCGCCGCCTGGTGCGTCGGCGCGTTGCTGCTGTGCATGAAGACGTTCCGCTGGACCGCCAAGGACAGCTGACCGTACCGGCAGGACAGGATTGCTCGGGTTTTCTGACGAGGGGAGGGGAGCACGGCGCGGACGAGTCTTGGTGACGGTGGCGGGTCCTTGAGGACGCCACCGTCATACTCATGTCCGGCCGCATGAACCGGGTGGTGCTCGTACGCGGCGCGGTGCTCTGATCGGGATGCGGCGCCGACTTCCGATGCGGCGCGATGCGGTGATGCGGGCCGTATCCTGATGCCCGGATGGCCTGGCGTGGCGCGGTTCGCGCGGGGACGTGGCCACCGGCCGTCCTCACGGCCGGCGTGGACGCCAGAGAAGGGCCCCACAGAAGGGCGCAGGGACGGGACGCGGGCGCAGGGAACCGGGCACGGCGGACGTCGGGAACGGCCTGCCGCGTCTCCCGGCCGTGTCAGGCCCTGACGGCGGCCGCGTACGGCGCGTCAGGCCCTGACCGGCTGCGGCACGGGTCGCCTGAGCACGGGGCGGTGGCGGCGCGAGGCGGTGCTGGTGGCCATGACGATGGCGGTGAGGAGCAGCCCGTCACGGGCCATGTACTTGCCGGTGAAACCCGCCAGTTGCTGGCCGCCCACGTGCGGGCCGGTGACCAGGATCCGGGCGGAGAAGGCGCCCAGGACGGGGTTGAAGGTCAGGATCGCGTCCTCGAAGTCCAGCCACCGCTTGGCCAGCGGGAACCAGGCCTTGTAGACCGACTCCTTGGCGGAGAACAGCAGGCGGTCCCAGGAGACCTCCGGGTGGTCGACGGCGAGCGCGCGCAGGGCTTTGCGCTCCTCGGGCAGGGAGACCGCCTCCAGGACGCCGTTCGACAGCGGCTCGTTGGGTTCGGCGTCGATGCCGATCGTGATGGTGTCGCCGCCGGGGCTGACGACGGCTCCGCGGTAACCCGCGCAGTGCGTGATGCTGCCCACGAAGCCCTTGGGCCACTGGGGCTCGCCACGCAGGCCGGGCAGGAGAGGCTGCGGCGGCAGGCCGAGCAGGCCCATGGCCTGCCTGGCGCACATGCGTGCCGTGGCGAACTCCTTGCGCCGGGTCTCCACCGATCGGCTGATCACCTCTTCTTCAGCGGGAAAGAGCACCGCGTCGTGGTCGTCGAACGTGTCCACGGCCACCACCCACGGGGGGAGGATGCTCCCGATCAAGGCATTGGTGTTCACCATTCCAAGCTAGATACGGCCTTGCCGCGAGAGAACGTTCGATTAGGTCTTCTCGGGCCGTCCGGAGCCGGTTGCGGGGTGAACCCGCCCTCAGAAGGGGGTGCGACCTATGCGAAATGTCCATATTTAGGATCAATTGTCGGATCGTGCCCGCGATGGCGTGATCAGCGAGGCGTCGATCGCACGGTTGACAGCGTCGATGCGCGACGCGGCCCCCAGCTTGACGAAGATGTTCCGCAGGTGGCGCTTGACCGTGGCCTCGGTGGTGTTGATGCGGGCGGCGATCTGCCGGTTGCTGAGCGCCTGCGCCGCCAGTTCGAGGACCTCGCGCTCCTTGCTCGTCAGCACCTCGGCGGGCGCGCTCTCCATCTGCGCCAGGCTCTCGCGGGAGACGGCCAGGACGATACGGTCCGGCTCGTCGTGCACGCTGCGGATCGCCGACACCAGCTCGTGCCAGTGGACGCTTTTGAGCAGGTATCCGCGGATGCCGGCGGCGAGGAGCCTGCGCAGCAACTGCGGGCCGTCGTACATGCTGAGGATGATGATCTGCGTGTTCGGGACCTGACTGCGCAGCCGCGTCACGGTGTCGGTGGCCGAGTCGCCGGGGATCTCCACGTCCAGCAGGAGGATGTCCGGCTTCTTGTCGGCGACCAGGCGGAGGGCGTCGTCGGAGGTGCCCGCCTCGCCCACCACGACCAGCCCCTCCTGGGCTTCCAGGATCTCCCTGAGTCCCTCGCGGAACAGGGCGTGGTCGTCCACGATGGCGATCGTGGTGGGCGAGTCACTCCTGATCATCGGGGCGCCTCTGGATGGGCACGGCGAGATCGACCCTGGCGCCCATGCCGGGCTTGCTGGCGATCGTCACCGTGCCGCCGAGTAACTGGGTGCGCTCCCTGATGGACGACAGGCCGAGGCTGCCCTTCGGCGGCTGGCCGTCCGGATCGAAACCGCAGCCGTTGTCGATCACGCACGCGACCAGTTCGTGCGGCGCGACGTCGATCCGGATGAGGATGGCCGACGGCTCCCCGTGGGTGAGCGCGTTGCGCGCCGCCTCACGCAGGATCAGCAGGCACTCCTCGCTGACGGTCGGTGGCGCCCAGGTCTGGTCGCCGTTGACGATCAGCTCGATCTGAACGTCGTCCGTCCCGATGATGTCCAGGTAGCTGAGCAGCCCTTTCTCCAGGGTGCTGCCCCCCGGGGGATGGAGGTCGGAGGTGACCTGGCGCAGGCTGTACATGGTCTCCTGGATGGCCTGCTGCGCCATCTCCAGCTTGGCCAGCGCCTTCGCCGGCTCCCCCGGGCGATACATGTTCGATAACTCCAGCTGGCGCTGGGCCACGCTGAGACTGTGGCCGATGCGGTCGTGCAGCTCCCTGGCGATCCGCCGGCGCTCGGCCATCTGCGCCTCGGTCACCTTGTTGAGCAGGATGCCGGTGTAACTGTTCGCGGCCTCCCTGATGCGCAGGGAGATGCTCTGTTCCAGTGCCGTCACGACGAGCTTCAGCATGTGAGCGGCATGGGTGTCGTCCTGGAGCCGCTGGCTCAGCGTGGTGAACGCCGCACGGAAGAACACCGAGGCCGCCATCAGCGACTCTCTCGGATGGACGCCCGCGGACGCCCTTGCCACGCCTATGTCCCAGGCCAGGAAACGGGACGTCTCGTCGTCGTCCTGCAGGCGTCCCGCACGCAGTGCCCCCGCCATCTCCGTCAGGATCTGGCCTGCGTTCGTCATGACCTGGGTTTTCGTCACCTGATCATTGATCAACACGCTACCGATGGCCGCAAGTCCCTGCTCGTACTTGCTCAGTATGTCCGCTCGGCACTCCTCGATAAGGCTCGCCGGCCCCGTAGCGTCTTGCTCACCCGTATGCGCAATTTCTCCCACCGTGTCCCCTTGGAGAGTGCACGAATGCTTACATCTTGGGTCAACACTGGTGAGTAGGCAACTGTATGCCGATGGCCGCCATACGCGGAGTGTCCTCCGGGCAGCCTCTGCCGGCCCGTGACCTGCTGAAACGGGGCGCGACATGGAAATGTCAATATTCTGTGAACAACGCGCCGCGGGCCCAGGTTGGCGCGCCAGCTCGCCGGAGTGGCGTGACGGGGCGGCGGTTTACATGAGCATGACTCGTACTAGCGCGATTCACGTTAATAAATGATAACGATACTCGTGGGTAAGGTTTGGGGTCTCTCACTCCCTCCCGCGTGCGCCGGCCGCAGGGGCCGCGGGCCCCGGGGATCCGTCGGGACGCGCCGCCCGGCGCGCGCCCGCGATGACTCGGACCTGGGCGTGGTCCGAAAGTTGAAGACCGGCTGGTCCATGCGTAGCGGCCCGCGTTATTAAGGATAAGTCGTATTGTGAGCCCCCAGAGCCGCACCTAACGTGATGAGCGTCAACCCAGAAACGGGTGCGGAAGGGGTTGAGGTCATGCGGCAGGTGCGACAGACCAAGACATCGAAGCCGAGAAAAGAGCAGAAAAGCTCGCTGGACCTCAGAACTCCTTCCGGTCGTAAATTGCCTTTCTAAAAGGGGTGTCCAATCATGGGGCTGTTCGAGAGAGATGCGGCCATGACCTCCATGCAAGGCCTCCTCGCCGAGGCCGTTGGCGGCAAGGGCAGGGTCGTGATGGTGACGGGGGTCGTCGCGACGGGCAAGAGTGAGCTCCTGCATGCCTTCGCCGAACAGGCACTCGAACGGGGTGCTCTGCCGCTGGTGGCGTCCGCCACCCAGGCGGAGAGCGATATTCCGCTGGGAGTGCTCGGCCAGCTCTTCCAGAACGCGCCGTTGCGCGAGGACGTGCGCGCGGTCGCGGCCGACCTGCTGCGGGAGGGCGCGGAGATGGCCTCGCCCGCCAAGGGCGACCGCGTCGAGCAGGTGGACGTGCAGATCGTGCACTCGCTCTGCGCGGTCCTGCTCTCGCTGGCCGAGCGCCATCCGCTGGCGATCGTCGTCGACGACGTCCACCTCGCCGACAGGGCCTCGCTGCTCTGCCTTTCCTACCTCGTCCGCAGGTCCAGGTACGCGCCGCTCGTGGCGGTGTTCGGCCAGGCCGAATACCGCCAGCACATGCACGGCTTCTTCGCCACCGAGATGTTGCGCCAGCCCCACTGCACCGCCGTCAGGCTGGCGCCGCTGTCGTACGGTGCCGCGCTCAGCATGACGGCCGAGCGCCTGGGCGAGGCGGCGGCCAAGGAGGTGACGCCGGAGTGGCACGCGCTCAGCGGCGGCAACCCGCTCCTGCTCCGCGGGCTGATCGAGGACCACGAGACGAGCGGGAGCGCTCCCGCCGAGCGCTACGGCGAGGCCGTGTTGTCGTGCCTGCACCGGGCCGACCCCGGCCTCATGCAGGTCGCCGGCTGGCTCGCGGTGCTGGACGACCCGGCGCTGCTCGAGCGCCTGCTCGGCTCCGACACCGCGACGATGTCGCACGCCATGCACTGGCTGGACACGGCCGGGCTGCTGGAGTCGGGCCACTTCCGGGCCGCGATCGCCAGGGAGACGGTGCTGGCCGAGCTGAGCGACGAGGTGCGCCGCAGCGTGCACCGGCGGGCCGCCGAGTTGCTGCACGAGGAGGGCGCCGACGACATCGCGATCGCCGAGCACCTGCTCGGCGCCGACGCGACCGACCTGCCGTGGGCCGTGCCCGTGCTGGAGGCGGCGGCGCTGAACCGGCTGGACGACGGATCCGTCACCTCGGCCGTCGACTACCTGAAGCTCGCCTGGCGCGGCTGCACCGACGAGCGGCACCGCACCACCATCGCCACGGTCCTGATGCGCGCCGAATGGCGCATCAACCCCAGCACGCCGGCCGACCACATCGCCGAGCTGACCGACGCCCTGCACAACGGCACCCTGCGCGGCAGCGACGCGGTCGTGCTGGCCAGGGCGCTGCTGTGGCACGGCAAGGTCGACGACGCCTGTCAGGTGCTCGAGCATCTGAAGGAGAGCGGCGACACCGAGCCGCAGACCGTGGCCGAGCTCATCGGCACCCGGCTGTGGTTGCGCTGCTCCGCGCCGCCGCTGCTGGCCCACGTCAACAGGTCGACCAGCGAGCAGGCCAGGGAGGCCGTGCTGCCCGTACGCGTGAGCCGGCGGCTGGAGTCGATCAACGCGCTGATCTCGGTGCTCACCCGCGGGCCGCGCGAGCGCATCCTCTCCACCGTCGAGCGCATCCTGCACAGCTCCCGCCTGGACGAGATGTCCATGGACACGGTCGAGAGCTCCCTGCTCGCGCTCACGTACGGCGGCTGGCCGGACAAGGCCGTGCCCTGGTGCGAGGCCTTCATCGAGGAGGCGCAGTCGCGCAGCGCCCCGGCCCGGCGCGCCCGGCTCACCGCGATCCGCGCCGAGATCGCCATGCGCCGCGGCGACCTGGAGACCGCGGCGTCGTGCGCCCAGCAGGCCCTGGAGATCATCCCGCCCGCCAGCTGGGGTGTCACCGTGGGCGGCCCGCTGGCCAACCTGATGCTCGCCAGCACGGCCATGGGGCAGTACGACAAGGCGCTCGCCCAGGTCAACACGCCGGTGCCGGACGCCATGCTGCAGACCCGCTTCGGGCTGCACTACCTGCACGCCCGCGGGCGCTACCACCTCGCGGTCGACCACCCGGCGGCGGCGCTGCGCGACTTCCGGTTCTGCGGCGAGCTCATGGCCGAGTGGGAGATGGACACGCCGGGATTCATCGCCTGGCGTACCGACGCGGCCGAGGCGCTCATCCGGATGGGCGAGCAGGCGGAGGCCCGTGCCCTGATCGAGGAGCAGCTCTCCCGGTGCGGCCCGATGGCCTCCCGTACGCACGGGATCGCGCTGCGCCTGCTGGCCGCCACGAGCGAGCTCCGGCACCGGCCCATGCTGCTGCGGCAGTCCACGGACCGCCTGCAGGCCTGCGGCGACCGCTACGAGCTGGCCCGGTCGCTGTTCGACCTCACCGAGGCCTTCCACAGCGTCGGGGAGTTCCGCCGGGCGGGGATCATCGCCAGCCGTACGCGCATCCTCGCCCAGGAGTGCGGCGCCCAGCCGCTGAGCCAGGCGCTGGACGGCGACAGCGCCGCCGCCGAGGGGCAGGGCTCCGAGATCAGCAAGGTGGTGGCCATCCTCAGCGACGCGGAGCGACGCGTCGCCGGCCTGGCCGCGGTCGGCTACACCAACCGGGAGATCGCCGCCAAGCTGTTCATCACGGTGAGCACGGTCGAGCAGCACCTGACCCGCATCTACCGCAAGCTCGGAATCACTCAGCGCTCCGATCTCCCTCCCAATCTGGAGCTCAGCCCCACCCTGCGCTGACCTCTTGAGCTCCGAGCTGCCCACCGTGCGGACACCGCGCGGTGGGCAGCAACATTAACAATGTTTATAACGAAGAGTTGCATACAGTGTCAAGTGTGGATAAAGCGCAATGATTCTCCCATATTCCTTCGGTGTTCCCGGGGGATAGGGGTTGTGGCGCGAACTTGGCCCACAGATCGTATGTACCAACGGTGAGGGCCAATTGGAGGGAGTGTTGTGGACAGCAGAAGGCTGGGCGACACGGGGCCGATCACCTCGTGTCTGGGCTTCGGATGTCTGGCTCTCTCCGGCGTGTACGGCGAAGTGGACCGCCCGGAGTCTCTGGCGTTGCTCCACAACGTGCTCGACACAGGTGTGACCCTGCTCGACATGTCCGACGACCACGCCCATGGTGAGGTCGAACGGCTCGTCGGCGAGGCCGTCAGGCCCTGGCGCGACGACGTCCTGCTCTCGACGCGCACCCTCCAGCGCCGCTCAGGGAACGTGCCGCTGCGGCAGGCGTGCGAAGCCTCGCTGGAACGGCTGGGCGTCGAATACGTCGACCTCTACATCGTCGGCAGGGAGCCGGGCGCCGTGCCCGTCGAGGAGACCGCGGGCCGGCTCGGCGAGCTGGTGGCGGCGGGCAAGGTGCGCTACGCGGGCCTGGCAGGGGTGACGGGAGACGAACTGCGCCGGGCGCACGTGGTCCATCCGATCACCACCCTGGCCATGGAATACTCCCTGTGGCACCGCGACGCCGAGCTCGACCAGCTGCCGGTGGCGCGCGAGCTCGGCATCGGTTTGATCGCCGGCCGGCCGCTGGGCCGCGGCTTCCTGGCCGGGCGCGGCGGCTCCGCCCGCGAGCTCGATCCGGGAGACGCCCGCCGCACGGACCTTCGGTTCGACCCGGCCAACCTGCCGGGCAACATCGCCAGGCTCAGGAAACTGGAGGCCGAGGCGGCGACCATGGACGTCAGCACCGGCCGGCTGGCGCTGGCCTGGCTGCTGGCCAGAGGGCCCGACGTGGTGCCGGTGCCCAGCACCCGCGACCCGGTTCACCTGGAGATGAACGCGGGTTCCGTCAGGCTGCTGCTGACCGACGCGACGTGCCGCCGGCTCGAGGCGGCCTTCCCGCACGGTGCGGCCGCCGGAGCGCGGCTACCCGGTTAGTCGGGCCCCACCAGTCGGGCCCCTTTAGCCGGGGCCCGGTCAGTCGGGCCCGGTCAGTCGGGCCCGGTCAGTCAGGTGCGGACCCCGCCGGCGGCCGGTTCGGACGCGGACTCAGACGAGGGTCAGGATCACCAGGCCGTGCAGGGCGTACTGGGTGGCCATGAAGGCGCCGTACGGCTCGCGGCGCCGCCCCTGGACGCACAGGACCGTGATGGCGAGCGCGCCGGCGACCATGGCGAGAGCGCTGGGCCACAGCGGCAGATCCAGGAGCAGCACGGCCGCCGTGAACGCGAGGGCCAGGCCGATGGCGACGGCGCAGATCACCCGCCGCAGGGTGGCCTCGCCGTGCGTCACCGCGAAGGTCGTCCGGCCGGCCTGCGCGTCGCCCTCGATGTCGGGCAGGTCCTTGGTCGTCGAGCCCACCAGTGCGGTCCACAACGACGCCGCCAGTACGAAGACGATCAGCATCATCGAGACCCTGAACTCGCTGGCGTAGGAGAGCGCGCCCGCGACGTAGGTGAGCACGGTGGCGGCGCCTCCGGTCAGGACCGTGCCGCCGGAGCTGCGCTTGAGCGGGAACGGCGGGCCCGAGTACAGGTAGCCGAGCACCAGCACGACCGTGAGCAGCAGGCCCATCAGCGGGTCGAGCGCGAAGCCGCTGAGCAGGCTGACCAGCGCCGCGCCCACCGCCACCGCGGTGGCGAAGTCGGGCGGCAGGTCGCCCCTGCAGATGGGCCTGCGCGAGCCGTTGAGGCGGTCCTCGGAAACGTCCATGACGCCGTTGAAGAGATAGACGGAGAAAATCATCAGCACCCACGTCAGGGCGCCCCAGGCCGTTCGGCCGAGATGCCCGTCGGCGCCGGCGACCTGGGCGCACAATGCGGTGCCGGTCAGAAAACGCAGTAAGAAGATTATTTGAACAGAAGGGCGAGACTCTGCCAGACACAGCCCGCCGCGCCGCAGCGCCACGGTTTCGATGGTCGCCATGATCGGATTGTGCGCGACCGCCGGGAGGCGGAGAAGGGGGGTGCGCCTAAAGATACCGGGGTCCGCACTCTCGATACCCGGGCGGATATCTATGGGTAAGGACCGGCACTCTCCTGATCCTTGCCCTATTCGACGGCGCCCGGCCGATTGTACGTTGTGATCGGAGATCTCCTACAGGCAGACCATGACCAAGGCGAAGGAGATTCAACCATGGTCCCGACCCGCCCCGTAGAGCGCTATTCGGACTTTACTCCGTTGGCCCTGGCCGACCGTACGTGGCCGGACAAGAAGATCGTTTCAGCGCCGCGCTGGCTGTCGACGGATCTGCGCGACGGCAACCAGTCGCTGGCCAATCCCATGTCGCCGGCCAGGAAACTCCAGATGTTCGAGCTGCTCGTCGACATCGGCTACAAGGAGATCGAGGTCGGATTCCCGGTGGCCAGCCAGGACGACTACGACTTCGTCCGTCTGCTCGTCGAGGAGAGCCGCATTCCCGACGACGTGTGGATCTCGGTGCTCGTGCCGGCGAGGGACGAATTGATCGAGCGTTCGGTCAGCGCGCTTTCCGGCGCGCCGCGCGCCACGTTCCACCTCTACAACGCGACCGCGCCGCTGTTCCGGCGTGTGGTGTTCGACATGGACCGCGCGCAGTGCAAGGACCTGGCCGTGCAGGGCACCCGGATGATGATGAAGTACGCCGAGCGCGATCTGGCCGGCTGCGACCTGCGCTACCAGTACTCGCCGGAACTGTTCAACGAGACCGAGCCCGACTTCGCCCTGGAAGTCTGCGAAGCGGTCATGGACGTGTGGGAGGCCGGCCCGGGACGCCCGATCATCCTGAACTTTCCCACCACCGTGGAACGTTCCCTGCCGTCGGTGTTCGCGGACCAGGTCGAGTGGCTTGACCGCAATCTGTCCCGCAGGGAGCACGTGTGCCTGTCCATCCACCCGCACAACGACCGTGGCACGGGGGTTGCCGCGGCCGAGCTGGCGATGCTGGCGGGCGCCGAGCGGATCGAGGGCTGCCTGTTCGGCAACGGCGAGCGGGCCGGCAACGTGTGCCTGGTGACGCTGGGCATGAACATGTTCACCCACGGCGTGGACCCCGAGATCGACTTCTCCGACATCGACCGCATCCGCGGCACGGTCGAGCACTGCAACGAGATCCCCGTGCACCCCAGGCACCCGTACGGGGGTGAGCTGGTCTACACCGCCTTCTCCGGCTCGCACCAGGACGCGATCAAGAAGGGGTTCGACGACCTGGAGCGCCGGGCGGCCGGGTCCGGCGTCGGCGTCGACGAGATGCCGTGGACCATGCCGTACCTGCCGGTGGACCCCAAGGACGTCGGGCGCACGTACGAGGCGATCGTGCGGATCAACAGCCAGTCGGGCAAGGGCGGCATCGCGTACATCATGAGCGCCTGGCACGGGATGGAGCTCCCGCGCGAGCTGCAGCGGGAGTTCGCCCGGCTCGTGCAGGAGCGGGCCGACCTGCGGGGCAGCGAGCTCTCGCCCGACCAGGTGTGGGAGCTGTTCCAGGAGGAGTACCTCTCCCGCGACGAGCGGCCCGGCGCGCTGGGGGCGGGCGGCGACCGGATCACCGCTACGCTGCACATGGACGGCCAGCGCGAGCAGGCCGTGCGGGCCATCGGCGCCACGCTGGCGCCCCTGGGCGTGGACGTGCGGGCGGTGCACCGGTCCGGCGGCGCCGAGCGGATCGCCAGCATGGAGACTACGGTCTACGCCGAATGCAAGGTGGACGGCGAGACGGTCTGGGGGGTCGGCGTCGCCACCAACGTGGTGGACGCGACCCTGACGGCGGTCGGCTCGGCCGCCAGGAGGAGCGGGCGGACGGAGGTCAGGCTCGCGAATGCCAGCTGACGTCCAGCGCACGACAGCGGCCGCCGCGAGGCGGCCGCTGCGGCATTTCCGCGGCGGGCGCGACCCCAAGACGATCTCAGCCGCCGAACTGGCCCGCACCGCCGCACGGGCCGGGGCCGAGGTCGTACGCGCCACGTTCGGCACGCCGCAGGCGCGGATGGAGAAAGAGCGGTCCCGGGCACGACGAAAGCCACCGCTCATTTTCTCGACGAGCAGTGGCTTTCGTTCTGTCGGAAGGCCTCGCAAAAGGGGTACGACGTCTAGCTCAATGCCTCACCTCGCTGGCGGGATAAACACCTTCAAAACTGTGTTACCTGTATTCAAGCGCCGCCCGGACGCTTTTCCCACCCCTAGCTCACCCTTAGGGCGAACGCGAATTCCCCGGTCAGCTTATTTGCCGCAGGCGGCCCGGCTCGGTGGGCCGCGGGCGCCATTCGCGGGGATATCCCAGCGAGACCTCCTCGAACCGCACGCCGTTGTGCCAGGTGGTGCGGGGAATGTGCAGGTGCCCGTAGACGACCGTGCGCGCGTTGAACCGTACGTGCCAGTCGGCGGTGCGCTCGGTGCCGCACCACAGGGCGAAGTCGGGATAGCGCAGGACGTCGGTGGGCCGGCGTACCAGGGGATAGTGGTTGATCAGCACGGTCGGCAGGTCGGCGGGCAGGTCGCTCAGCCGCCGCTCGGTCAGCTCCACCCGGGCCGCGCACCAGGCCTGCCTGGACGGGTAGGGGTCGGGGTGCAGCAACATCTCGTCCGTGCACACCACGCCTCGCTCGTAGGCCTGGGCCAGGGCCTCGGCCCGGGAGCGCACGCCGGGGACCCGGAAGGAATAGTCGTACAACACGAACAGCGGCGCCACGACGAGCGAGCCCTCCCAGACCGGGTAGGGATCTTCGGGCGTGACGATGCCCAGCTCGCCGCAGAGCCGCACCAGATGGTCGTAACGTTCGGCGCCGCGCAACCGCACGGGGTCGCTCGGATGAGTCCACAGCTCGTGGTTGCCCGGGGTCCACACGACCTTGGCGAAGCGCCTGCTGAGCAGGCGCAGCGCCCATTCGATGTCGGCCATGAGCTCGGCGACGTCGCCCGCGATCAGCAACCAGTCGGTGGCGGACCGGGGCCGCAGTGCCTCCACGATCTCCCGGTTGTCCGCATAGCCCACGTGGAGATCGCTGATGGCGAGCAACGCCGACATTCTCACTCCGCGATGGCCGTCCGCATGATCCAGGTGTAGACGGGAAGCTCCTGCCCGTCCACGCGCGTTCGCTCACCTCTGTGGAGGAAGTGCTCGTACCCACTGCCGAAAGGCAGTTTGATCTTCTCGCAGCCCGGCGCGACGGTCAAGAACCGTCGTTCGACCGGCAGGTGGTTCGGTCCCCCGATGAGCATGACTTTGACGTACGACATGGGTCACCTCGTTTCACAGCGGGATGTTGGAGTGGCAACCGCGGGACTGCGGCGCCCGTGCGAGTGCTTCTGCCAGGCGGAGCCGGGTCTCGGAAGGGGAGATGACCTCGTCCACCACGCCGAGTGCCATGGCCCGCTCGACCCCGCCGGCCGTGCGCTGGTGCTCCTCCACCAGGCGCGCGTGCAGGTCCGCCCGCTCCGGCTCGGGCACCGCGGCCAGCTTCTTGCGGTGCAGGATGCCCACCGCCGCCTCGGCCCCCATCACCGCCACCTCCGCGTCGGGCCAGGCGTACACCGCGGTAGCGCCCAGCGACCTGGAGTTCATGGCGATGTAGGCGCCGCCGTACGACTTGCGGGTGATCAGCGTCACCCGGGGGACGACCGACTCGGCGAAGGCGTGCAGCAGCTTCGCGCCCCGCCTGACCACGCCGCCCCACTCCTGCTGGACGCCCGGCAGGTAGCCCGGAACGTCGACCACGACCACCAGCGGGACGCCGAGCGAGTCGCACATCCGCACGAAACGCGAGGCCTTCTCCGCCGAGAGCGAGTCGAGGCAGCCGCCCTTGCGCAGCGGGTTGTTGGCGATCACGCCGACGGCCCGCCCGCCGAGCCGCCCGAGCCCGACCACCATGTTGGGCGCCCAGCGCGGCTGCAGCTCTAGGAAGTCGGGGTCCAGCACGGCGCGGACCAGCGGCCGGACGTCGTAGGCGCGCCGCGGCATGTCGGGCAGCAGCGCGCGCAGGTCGCGCGGCTCGCTCAGCGCGGCGAAGTCGTAGCCGCCCGGCCGGGTGAAGAACCCGGTCAGCAGGCGGGCGCGGTCGTACGCGGCCTCCTCCGAGTCGACCGTGACGTGCGCGACGCCCGACTTGGGGCCGTGCGCGTCCGGGCCGCCGAGTCCGGCCATGTCGATGTTCTCGCCGGTGACCGTACGGACGACGTCGGGGCCGGTGATGAAGACCCGGCCGGCGTCCGACATGATGATCACGTCGGTCAGGGCGGGCCCGTACGCGGCCGCGCCCGCAGCCGGCCCGAGCACGACCGAGATCTGCGGGACGAGCCCCGAGGCGGCCGTCATGGCGGCGAACATGCGCCCCACGCCGTCCATCGACTCCACGCCGTCGGCCAGCCGGGCGCCGCCGGAGTGCCACAGCCCGATCACGGGGCAGCGCCGGCGGACGGCCAGCTGGATGGCCTCGACGATACGGTTCGCGCCCGCCCAGCCCAGCGCGCCGCCCATGATTGTCGCGTCGGTGCAGTAAGCGATCACGGGCGAGCCGTCGATCAGCCCGTGCACGGCCTGCACGCCGCTGCCGTCGTCGCCGTGTATCGGCACCACCGAGTCGGAATCCAGGAGCCGCGAGAAGCGCACCGATGGAGTCCTCGGATCGAGTAGTGCTTCGGTGGGAAAAGCGGTCAGGACCGTCATCGTTGTCCTTTCGCCGGAATCTGTCCTTCGAAATGTCCCGGGCGACCCCTATCGCGGACAACCCCTATCGCCTCGTACCTCTAGCAGGGAAGCCCTCGGGCGTAGGGGGGTCGTGGGGTGACCGGTAAATGGACACCGTGTGACACTCAAGCTTGTGTTGTTCTTTCAGCGTGCCGGCCGGTGTACGGCAGGCGCAGAAAGGTGCGGAAATCATGAAACGCACACAGCTCAAGAAAAGCCGGCATACCTCACGTAATCCCAAGTTCGAGGCGCCGGACACGCGCACCCCGTCCGGCCGGCTGCTGCGGTTCTAGGAGCACGACATGACTACCGAAATCACCGCACCAGCCATCGGCCTCGCCGCTCTCCTCGACCAGGACCCGGCCTTCCGCCTGCACGAGGGCGGCAAGTTGGAGACGCGCCCCTCCGTCCAGGTGCGTGACCTGGACGACCTGTCCCTCGCCTACACGCCGGGGGTGGCCCGCGTCTGCACCGCCATCGCCGAGCGGCCCGAGCTGGCCGACGACTACACCTGGCGCTCCAACGTCGTCGCGGTCGTCACCGACGGCACCGCCGTGCTCGGGCTCGGCGACATCGGGCCCACCGCGGCGATGCCGGTCATGGAGGGCAAGGCGCTGCTGTTCAAGCAGTTCGGCGGCGTGGACTCGGTGCCCATCTGCCTGGACTGCACGGACGTTGACGAACTCGTGGAGACGATCGTCCGGATGGCCCCGTCGTTCGGCGGCATCAACCTTGAGGACATCAGCGCGCCGCGCTGCTTCGAGGTGGAGCGCCGGCTCAGGGAGGTGCTGGACATCCCCGTCTTCCACGACGACCAGCACGGCACCGCCATCGTGGTGCTGGCCGCGCTGCGCAACGCGGCACGGGTGACCGGCCGGCGGTTGTGGGATCTCCGCGCCGTCGTGGCGGGGGCGGGCGCCTCCGGCCTCTCCGTCGCGAGCATGCTGATGAACGCCGGCATCGGCGAGGTGGCCGTGTCCGACAGCAAGGGCGTCCTTCACACCGGGCGCGACGACCTCAACCCCCACAAGGCCATCATCGCGGGCTGCACCAACCCGTCCGGCCACACCGGCACGACCGAGGAGGCCCTGGCCGGTGCCGACGTCTTCATCGGCCTGTCGGGCTCGACGATCAGCGAGCAGGCCATCGCCTCCATGGCGCCCGGCTCCATCGTCTTCGCGCTCTCCAACCCCGAGCCGGAGATCCACCCCGGGATCGCCCAGGAGCACGCCGCCGTCGTGGCCACCGGGCGCAGCGACTTCCCCAACCAGATCAACAACGTGCTGGCCTTCCCCGGCGTCTTCAGGGGCGCCCTGTCGGCCCGCGCCTCGGCCATCACCGAGAACATGAAGATCGCCGCTGCTCACGCTCTGGCCGCCGTGGTCGACGAGGAACTGTCGGCAGACCGGATCATCCCGGAACCGTTCGACCCCCGGGTCGTGCCCGCCGTCGCCGCCGCGGTCGCCGACCAGGCCCGCCGCGACGGAGTGGCCCGCCTCCCCGGCCTCTGAGCCGCCCCCGGCCCGCCAGCGGTCCGAGGTCTGCCACTGGTCCCTGGTCTGTCGCCACGCGCGCGTGCGGGCGCCGTGCTCCGGTGCCGCGACAGGTGCGCGAGAGGTGTCGCGGCCGAACGGTGCACCGTCCTGACCGGATGCGGACCGGTCAGGGGGCGGTCAGCGGTAGTAGCCCTCGACCGGTACGCGGGCCTCGGCGTAGAGGGCGGGCCCTGCGCTGGGCGGGTCGGTGAAGGTGGTGCCGGGCGGCTTGAGCTCGTCGAGTTGATCGCCGGACAGCGCGTAGACGACCCGGCCCAGGCCCGAGCGCGCGATGGCGCCCGCGCACATGCCGCACGGCTGGCAGCTCGTGTACATGGTCGTGGCGGCCGCGGTGGCCGGGTCGAGCTCGCGGCCGGCCCAGCGGGCCAGCTTGAGCTCGGGGTGGGCGGTGATGTCGCGGTCGGTGAGCGAGGAGTTGCGCTCCTCGGCCAGCACGGTCCCGTCGGGCCCGGCCAGGAGCGAGCCGAACGGCGGATTGCCGCCGGCGCGGGCCTCGGCGGCCAGCGCGATGGCGCGCCGCAGAAGCTCTTCTTCGTCGGATGTCAACGGGTTCTCCCTCGCTGGAGAAGGGCGAGATCCCTCGCCTTTCCATCGTGCGGTTCGCCTCGGGCCTGTGCCTACGGCTCCTGCAGGCGGCGGATCATGGCCTGCTTGGCCGTGGCGAACTCCTCGTCGGTCAGTACGCCGGCGCGGTGCAGCTCGCCGAGCTCGGCCAGGCGGCGCAGCACGGCGTCGTGTACGTCGTCCTGCACGACGACGGGGGTGGGCGCCGGCGGTGGGGGCAGCTCGGGCATGTCGCGCGGCAGGTGGGCGAGCACGGCGGCGGCCACCAGGGCCGTCGCGCCGCCGAAGCGCTGGATGCCCCAGGACACGCAGCACAGATCCTTCTGCGGAGGCTGCTGCGACCGCCGCTCGCCCTTGATCCGGAAACGCAGCGTGCCGTAGCCCATGCCGGACTGGGGTTTCCACTCCACCCCGGCGATGTCGGACAGCGGGAACTCCTGCGGCCCCGCCTTCTCCTTGTCGGTGCTCGCGAAGCCGGACCACTCCAGGCGCACCCGCTCGCCGTCGAACAGCGCGGTGCCGTCGCCGGCCGTGGCGGAGATGGGCACCGGCGGGGCCGGCAGCAGGTAGTCGTCGCAGGGGCCGCTCGGCGTCTGGTAGACGAGCAGGGTGTCGCGGATCTCGTCGGCGAAGTATTCGCCGGCGCCCGCGCGGTTCTTCGGCACCGCCAGGCGGTAGGGGTCGGCGGGCGGCCCCAGCAGGCCGGCGACCACGTCGGACAGCGCGTCGGCCCCCTTGCGCAGGCGCAGCCGTACGTGCCCGCCCTTGCGCCCCGGCTCGTACGTCACGCCCGCGATCGCCGTCAACGGGACCACGACCTCGCCCAGTGTCCTGCGGAGCTCATGGACGTCCTTGTCGCTGCCGGGCACGATGCGCAGCACTTCTCCGTTGAACGTCCACGACCCGTCGGGGACGGCGATCTCAGCCATAGTGTTCACCCTAAGACACCTCGGGGCACGGCTCTATCGAGAGGAACGGGATGGAGATCTTCACGAGCTGGACGTCCTGGAGGCAGGCGGAAGGGCCTCTCGGCGAGGTGCTCCCGCCGGAGACCGTGGGCGCCCTGCGCGACGCGGTGACCTTCGCGCGCCGGTGGCACGGGGCGCAGCAGCGGCCCACCGGGCGGCCGTACCTCGACCATCTGCTGGAGGCGCTGGAGGTGGCGGTGGCGGGCGCCGGGGTGGACGACAGGGATGTGCTGGTGGCGATCGTGCTGCATGACGTGCTGGAGGACACGCCGTGCACCGAGGCGGAGATCGCGGGCCGGTTCGGGCCCCGCGTGGCCGCCCTGGTGCGCTGGGTGACCAGGCCGCGCGGCGGCGCGAAGGCCGACCACCTGGCCTCCCTGGTCAAGGCGCCGCCGCAGGCCGTGCTGGTGAAGCTGGCCGACCGCGCGAGCAACGTGCAGGAGCTGCAGCGGATGCCGTGGCGCTTCCAGCGGAGCTACTACCTGGAGACGGTCGCCTACATCATGCCGCTGGCCGGGTCTCATCCCTGGTTCGCGAGGTGGTACGCGGAGTGGCGCGAGCGCTGGCGCCGCGTGGAGCGCTGGCCCGCGCACTGACACCGCTCCTCCAGCGCTGACCCCGGGCACGCGGGCTTGGCCGGCCGCTGATCCTGTCCATGCGGGGCTCCGCCGGGCGCCGGACCTGCCCGCGCGGGGCTTCGTTAACCGCTGATCCTGCCCACGCGGTTGCGCACGCCCTTGAAGTGGTCGTCTACGGCGGCCACCGCGGCGGCCCGGTCGCCCGCGAGCACGGCGGTGTAGATGTCGCGGTGCCGTTTGACCACGTCGTCGGGCGACTCGTCCGGCGCCCCGAGCTGGTCGCGCAGCTGGTAGTAGACGTCCCAGAACGCGCCGAGCAGCTGGCCGACGAGCGGGTTGCCGAGCGGCCGGTAGAGGAGGTCGTGGAAGAGGCGGTCGGTCTCCGGCGAGACGGGCCCGGCCTCCGCCTCGGTCTCCATCCTGACGATGACGTCGGCCACCGGGGTCAGGTCGGCGGCGGGGTCGAGCTCGATGAGGCGTTCCACGAGGCCGCTCTCCAGGATCTCGCGGATCTCGATGAGGTTCGCCAGGTGGTTCTTGCCGTTCTGCAGCGTGATGCGGCTGTGGAAGGTCAGTTCGTTGACGAGCCCCGCGAGCGACATCCGTCCCACGAACATGCCGAAGCCGTGCCGGATGTCCACGATGCCGACCGCCTGCAGGGCTTTCAGCGCTTCTCTGATCGAGTTGCGGCTGACCTGGAGCTCTTCCATGAGCTCCGACTCGGTGGGCAGGGGATCGCCCGCCACCAGCCCGCGCCTCACGATGAGGTCCTTCACGCCCTCCTGAGCCTCCACGGCCCTGCTCGGACGCACCGGGCGCGGGACTGTCGTCATGAAGAGTCACCTTCTCATAGCCACTTACGTAACATTACGGAAATCTTTGGTTGACCTCAGGCCGGATTGCCATCTAGCGTCCCACTTACGCAAAAGATAGGACATGGGACGTCCCATGTTCTACCCTTCAGGAGGCATCCGTGAGCTCTGACTTCAGCCGCCGCGACTTCCTGCGTTACAGCGGAGCGACGGGTGCGGCGGCGTTCATCGCGGCCACCCTCTCCGCCTGTTCCGGAGGCCCGGCGTCGACCGGCTCGGTCGGCGCCGGATCCAACAAGGACCTGATCACCGCCGTCATCGGCTACGGCAACGACCAGAGCTGGGACCCGACGCAGACCGCGTCCGCCTTCGCGATGGCCGGGATCAACCACGTCTACGAAGGGCTGCTCGACACCGACCCGATCACCCGCGAGCCGTACGCCGCGCTCGCCGCCGAGCTGCCTTCCGACCTGGACGCGACCTCATGGAAGTTCACCCTCCGAGAGGGCGCCACGTGGCACGACGGGAAGCCGGTCACCGCCGACGACGTCGTCTTCACCTTCGAACGTGTCCTCGACCCCGAGGCGAACGTGCTGATCGGCAACTTCTTCAGGTCCTGGCTGGAGGAGGTGAAGAAGATCGATGACCGGAACGTCGAGCTGGTCTTCAAGTTCCCCTTCGCCGACGCCGCGCCCCGGCTGACCATCGCCAAGATCATGCCCAAGCACGTGTTCGGCCAGCCCGGCGCCTGGGACCAGGCCAAGAGCGGCAAGGCCGTGGGGTCGGGGCCGTACAAGCTGGCCGCGCACAACCCCAAGTCCAACACCTCCTTCGAGGCGTACGACGGCTACAACGGCCCGCGCCCCGCCACGGTCAAGAAGATGAACTGGCTGACGATCGTCGACGCCGCCGCCCGCGTGGCCAAGATCTCCGGCGGCTCGGCCGAGGCGCAGATCGCCGACAACATCCCCTACGCCAACGTCGACCAGCTCAAGCAGCAGGGGCTGACCGTCGAGGGCGGCAAGGGCATGAACCACATGTTCCTGATGTTCAACACGGGCGCCAAGCCGTTCGACGACGTACGGGTGCGCCAGGCGCTGCACTACGCGATCGACAAGCAGAAGATGATCGATGTGGCGCTCAAGGGCCACGGCACGGCCTCCAGCTCCTTCCTCAACGAGGGCCACCCCGACCACAAGCGGGCCTCCGTCGTCTACGACTACGACCCCGACAAGGCGAAGGAGCTGCTGAAGGAGGCGGGCGTCAGCAACCTGACGGTCAACCTGATGGCCGTCAACGTGAGCTGGATCGCCGACTGCCTGCCGACCATCGCCGCCTCGTGGGAGGCGGTCGGCATCAAGACCACGCTGGAGCCGCAGGACACGGCGGCGTTGTTCACCAAGATGGACCAGGGGCAGGACTACCAGGTGGTCGCCGCGGCCTCAAACCCCAACCAGTTCGGCATGGACGCCGACCTGATCTGCCGCTACAACTTCGTCGAGGGCGGCCTGTGGATGAAGTACGCCGACTACGACGGCAGCAAGGACGCCGAGGCTCTGTTCGCCCTGATGGACGAGGCGACCAAGGAATCGGACAAGGAGAAGAAGAAGGCGACGGTCCACACATATCTGGACATGATCGCTGAGCAGGCCGTGCTCTACCCGGTCGTCCACACCGAGCTCATGACCGCCTGGGACGCGAAGAAGTTGTCCGGCATCGAGGCCCAGCCGTATCCCGGCATCAACCTCCTGCAGGCCAAGAGGACATGACGGTCGTCGCCCGGATGCTGCTGCGGCGGCTCCTCATCCTGATCCCGCTGGTGCTCGGCGTGGTCGCGTTCGTGTTCATCGTGATGCGCTTCTCCAACAGCAAACCCGAGTACGCGTACTTCCAGGGCGCGAACCCGACCGCCGAGCAGATCCGCCAGTTCCAGCTCGAGAACGGGCTGCTGGACCCGCTCCCGCTGCGCTACGTCCGCTTCGTCATGGATCTGGCGCAAGGCGACATGGGCACCAGCGTGCTCACCAAGAAGCCGGTCATCGAGTCGGTGACGACGGCCCTGCCGCTGACGCTGCAGCTGACGTTCCTCGGCCTGGTCGTGGGGCTCGTGTTGTCGTTCGTGTTCGGCGTGGTCGCGGCGCTGTACCGCGACCGCTGGCCGGACCAGCTCGTCCGACTGGTGTCGCTGGTCGGGGTGGCGGCGCCGTCGTTCTGGCTGGCGCTGCTGATGATCCAGTGGCTGGCGGTCGGTGAGGGGCTGTTCCCCACCAGCGGCTACATCAACCCGGCCGACTCGTTCGCCGGCTGGCTGCGGTCGATGACGCTGCCCGCCCTGTCGTTGTCGTTGCCGATCGCCGCCCAGCTCACCCGCATCATCCGCACGTCGGTGGTGGAGGAGCTGGACCGCGACTACGTGCGCACCGCGTACGGCAGCGGCCTGCCTCCGATCGTGGTCATCGGCAGGAACGTGTTGCGCAACGCGCTGATCAACCCGCTGACCGTGCTCGGCCTGCGCATCGGCTACCTGATCGGCGGCACCGTGGTCATCGAGACGATCTACGGGCTGCCCGGCATGGGACAGCTCATGATCAACGCCGTGCGCGACGGCGACCCCGCCGTCGTCCAGGGCGTGGTGCTGACCATCGCCGTCGGCTTCATGATCGTCAACCTGGCCGTCGACGTCCTCTACCTGCTGGTCAACCCCCGCCTCAGGAGCGCCTCATGAGACGTGGACTCACCGACCGCCTGGCCCGGCCGGGCGTGACGTTCCGCAGGCTGAAGCCGCTGTCGTGGATCTCGCTCGGCCTCATCGCCGCCGTCGTGCTGGCGGCGGTGCTGGCGCCGCTCATCGCGCCGCACTCGCCGTTCTTCCAGGAGGCCTCAGGCGGCGGCCCGTCGGCCGAGCACTGGATGGGGCTCGACAGCGCCAACCGCGACATCCTGTCCAGGCTCCTGTACGGCGCCCGCTGGTCCCTCGTCATCGGTTTGGGCGCGACCGGGCTCGCCCTGGTGGCCGGCGCGGCCATCGGCGCCGTCGCGGCCACCTCGCGCAGGGCCGTGGACGAGACGATCATGCGCCTGCTCGACGTGATCATGGCGTTTCCCGGCATCGCGCTGGCGGCCGTGCTCGTGGCCGTCTTCGGCGGCAGCATCCCCGTCCTGGTCATGGCCATCGCCTTCCTCTACATGCCGTCCGTGGCCAGGGTCGTGCGGGCCAACGTCCTCGCCCAGTACGGCGAGGACTACGTCGCGGCCGAGCGCATCATCGGCGCCCGAACCCCGCACATCGTCATCAAGCACGTCGCGATCAACTGCGCGGCGCCGGTGCTGGTGTTCTGCACGGTGATGGTGGCCGACGCGATCGTGTTCGAGGCGTCGCTGTCGTTCATCGGCGCCGGCGTGCGACCGCCGGACCCGTCGTGGGGCAGCGTCATCGCCGACGGCAAGAACCTGGTGCTGCTCGGCGGCTGGTGGGGCACGGTCTTCCCCGGCCTGCTGATCCTGCTGACCGTGCTCGCCCTGAACATCCTCTCCGAAGGCATCTCCGACGCCTGGGCCGCGCCCGCCGCCCGCAAGGCGCCGGTCAGGAAGGAAGAGGACGCCTTCGAGCGGGCCCAGCCAGGCTCCGGCGAGGTCCTCGAGCTGCCCGGGCTGGCCGAGGCCGCGCGCCGGCTGGCCGAACGCGCCCGCCCGCTGCCCCAGGGGCCGCCCGTCCTCACGGTGGAACGGCTGCGCATCGGGTTCGCCGAGGGAGTGGACATCGTCGACGGCATCGGCTTCGAGGTGCGTCCCGGCGAGGTGCTCGGCCTGGTGGGCGAGTCGGGCTGCGGCAAGTCGCTGACCGCGCTGACCATCATGGGCCTGCAGCCCCGCGACGCCCGCGTCAGCGGCCACGTGCGCTTCGACCAGCGGGAGCTGCTCTCGCTGCCGCGCCGCGCCCGCCGCCGGCTGCTCGGGCACGAGATGGCGATGATCTACCAGGACGCGCTGTCCTCGCTCAACCCCGCCATGACCATCAACGCCCAGCTCAAGCAGCTCACCCGCCGCGGCGGCCGGCGCACCCCCGCCGAGCTGCTCGAACTCGTCGGCCTCGACGCCCGCCGCACCCTGTCGTCCTACCCGCACGAGTTGTCGGGCGGGCAGCGGCAGCGGGTGCTGATCGCGATGGCGTTGTCGCGCGACCCCAAGCTGATCGTCGCCGACGAGCCCACCACCGCGCTCGACGTGACCGTCCAGGCGCAGGTCATCGAGCTGCTGCTGAAGCTGCGCGAGGAGCTCGGGTTCGCGCTGATCCTCGTCTCGCACGACCTCGCGCTGGTCGCCGACGTCACCGACCGCGTGGTCGTCATGTACGGCGGCCAGATCGTCGAGACCGGCGCCACGCCCTCCCTCGTCGGCGCGCCCGCCCACCACTACGCCCGCGGCCTGCTGGGCTCGGTGTTGTCGCTGGAGGCCGGGGCCGAGCGGCTCACGCAGATCCGCGGCGTCGTGCCCGCCCCCGCCGACTTCCCCGACGGCTGCCGGTTCGCCGACCGGTGCCCGATGGCCACCGACGTGTGCCGTAGCGAGGCCCCCGTCCTGCGGGGCCCGCTCAACGGGGACGCCACGCACGCGGTGGCCTGCCACCACCCGGTGGCCGCCGGAGCGGACCCGAACCGTGAGACGAGGAGTGAGCAGCGTGCTTGAGCTCGACGACGTGCACGTCGTGCACAAGGCCCGCTCCGGCGGCCTCTTCAAGCGGGACCGCGTCTACGCCCTGACCGGCGCGAACCTCACCGTCGCCGCCGGCGAGACCGTCGGCATCGTCGGGGAGTCGGGATGCGGCAAGTCGACGCTGGCCAAGGTGCTGGTCGGCCTGCAGCGGCCGACCGCCGGCACCGTGACCTTCCGCGGCAGGGAACTGTGGGAGCTCAAGGAGGCGGAACGGCGCGCGCTCGTCGGGTCGAGCGTCGGCATGATCTTCCAGGACCCGTCCACGGCGCTCAACCGGCGCCTGCCCGTCCGGCAGGTGTTGCGCGACCCGCTCAACGTGCACCGCCGCGGCACGCCCGCCCAGCGCGAGGCCCGCGTACGCGAGCTGATCGACCTGGTCGGGCTGCCGTCCAGCGCCGCCGACGCGCTGCCCAGCCAGCTGTCCGGCGGGCAGCGCCAGCGCGTGGCCGTGGCCAGGGCGCTCGCGCTCGAACCCGACCTGGTCGTGGCCGACGAGCCCACCAGCGCGCTCGACGTGTCCGTCCGCGCCCAGATCCTCAACCTGCTGCTCGACCTGAAGGAACGGCTCGGGCTGGCACTGGTGTTCGTCTCGCACGACATCCAGACCGTACGCAGGATGAGCGACCGCGTCGTCACCATGTACCTGGGCCGGATCGTCGAGCAGACACCCGCGCAGGCCGTGCCGCTGAGCGCCCGGCACCCGTACACGCGGGCGCTGTTCTCCGCCACGCCCGGGCTGATCTCGCCGATCAACCCGATCCCGCTCGTGGGCGCCGTGCCCTCGGCCACCAGGCCGCCGAGCGGCTGCCCGTTCCGCACGCGGTGCTGGCGGGCGGACGACGCCTGCGCGTCGGAGATGCCCGCGGCGCAGACGGACGACGACCATCTGTTCCACTGCCACCACCCGGTGGCGGCAGGAGCGACCGACCTCGAACTGATCCAGGAGCGCCCATGAGGCTTACCGGTGTGATCCCCCCGGTGTGCACCCCCATGACCCCCGACTACCAGGTGGACACCGCGTCGCTCGCCCGGCTGGTCGACCACTTGCTGGCCGGGGGCGTGGACGCGCTGTTCGTCCTGGGCTCCTCGTCGGAGGTGGCGTACCTGACGGACGCGCAGCGGCGGGTGGTGCTGGACACCGTGGTCGGGCACGTGGGCGGTCAGGTGCCGGTGCTGGCCGGAGTGATCGACATGACGACACCGCGGGTGCTCGACCACGCCCGCGTCGCGCGTGAGGCCGGCGTGTCAGGGCTGGTGGCGACCGCGCCGTTCTACACGCGCACCCACCCCGACGAGATCCGCACGCATTTCCGTACGATCGCCGCGCAGGGCGGGCTGCCGGTCTACGCCTATGACCTGCCCGTGTCGGTGCACACCAAGCTGAGCGCCGGTCTGGTGCTCGGACTGGCCGCTGAGGGTGCGCTGGCCGGGGTCAAGGACTCCAGCGGCGACGACGGCGGCCTGCGCGCGGTCATCATGGGCCGCGCGGCGCCGTTCAGCGTGCTGACCGGGTCGGAGGTGACCGTGGACTCGGCCCTGTGGATGGGCGCCGACGGAGTGGTGCCCGGGCTGGGCAACGTCGACCCGCACGGCTACGCCGAGCTCTACCGTTGCGCCGCCCGCGGCGACTGGGAGGCGGCCAGGGCCGAGCAGGAGCGCCTGGTCAGGCTGTTCGAGATCGTCCGCGTCGGCGGCTCGCGCATGGGCGGCAGCTCGTCCGGCCTCGGGGCGTTCAAGGCCGCGCTGCACCTGCGCGGCGTCATCGACTGCCCGATCACCGCGCTCCCGCAGACCCCGCTCAACGACGACGAGACCGGCAGGATCGGCAAGCTCCTGGCCGCCGCCGGCCTGCTCTAGCCCGGTCGGGCGGCTGGTAGACCGGGCTGGTCGGACAGGGCTGATCAGACAGGGCTGATCAGACAGGGCTGGACAGCTGGGCGACGTCCTCCGCGCCGTCCTGGATGAGCTTCGCCGACAGGTCGGACAACGCCCGCCCGACGGCCAGCTCGTCGCCGATCCCCGGTACGGGCCGGTCGACGGGATTGCGCCGGGCGCGCGCCACGCTCTCGTGCCGCTTGCCGTCCAGGGTGAACAGGACCGCCGTGGCCGTGGTCACGGCGTCTTCGTCGTCCTCATGGATCCAGATCTGCACGTTCCACTGCTTGTCGTCCATCGTGTGCACCTCCCTCAGCTCCGAGCCTCCACCCTGGAGGTCCGGACGTAAAGTGCCAGGTCAGCGCCCTGCGTGCGCGGCGCGTTCGTTCGGCACACAGTGCGTCATCTTCAGCCCCTCGACGTCGCGGGGGCCGTTCCTGCCGAGCTTGGCCAGCCGGTCGCGGTCCTCATCGGTGAGGTCCTGGCTCTTCAGCGGCTCCAGCTGTGCCACGTCGTCGGGGCTGATGCCCAGCTCCTCTCCGACGCGCAGCCCGAGCTCGTCCTCGGCGAGCAGGAAGTGCCAGACCATGCGCTCCTGGATACGCCGGTCGCACTGCCGCAGCGCGGAGACGAAATTGTGCACGAGGTCGTCGCGCTCCCACTGCTCCATGAGCAGGTAACGCTGCCCCGGCTGGACGTAGTCGTTGGCGCGCGGGATGCGCTTGCGGGTGAGCCTCCCCCTGACCTCGGGGCCGACCTCGTCAGGATGCGGGTACTCCGCCTCGCGCAGGCCGCCGCGCAGCGACGGCTCGTAGTTGATGTGCGGGTCCTCGCCCCCGGTGTCGACGAAGTACGTCATCAACCCGTCGCGCTGGTTGGTGCGGATGGCGGCGTTCCTGGCCTGGTTGACCGGCAACTGCAGGTAGTTGGGCCCGACGCGGTAGCGCTGGGTGTCGCTGTAGGAGAACGTCCGGCCGATGAGCATCTTGTCGTCGGAGAAGTCGAGCCCGTCCACGAGCACGCCGGTGCCGAACGCGGCCTGCTCGTTCTCGGCGAACTGGTTGTCGACGTTCCTGTCGAGCACCAGCCGCCCGACCGGCAGGGCGGGGAACTCGTTCTCCGGCCACACCTTGGTGTCGTCCAGCGGGTCGAAGTCGAGCTCGGGATGCTCGTCGTCGCTCATCAGCTGGACCAGCAGCTCCCATTCGGGGTGATCGCCGCGCTCGATGGCGTCGTGCAAATCCCTGGTGGCATGCCCCAGGTCGTTCCCCTGGATGACCGCGGCGTCGGCCTCGGTCATGCTGCGCACCCCCTGCTTGGGCATCCAGTGGTACTTCACCAGGAACGACTCACCCTGCCGGTTGACCCACTTGTAGGTGTTCACGCCGAACCCCTGCATGTGCCGGTAGTCGGCGGGGATGCCGCGCGGGCTGAACAGGTTGACCAGCATGTGCAGGCTCTCGGGCGTCTGCGACATGAAGTCGAAGATGCGGTTGGGATCCTGCCGGAACGTGACCGGGTCGGGCTTGAGCGAGTGGATCACGTCGGGGAACTTGATGGCGTCCCTGATGAAGAAGACCGCCAGGTTGTTGCCGACAAGGTCCCAGTTGCCGTCCTCGGTGTAGAACTTGATCGCGAAACCGCGCGGGTCACGGGCGGTCTCGGCGGAGTCCCGGCCGCCGATCACGGTGGAGAAGCGCAGGGCGACGTCGGTGCGCTTGCCCGCCTCCTGGAAGAGCTTGGCCCTGGTGTACCGGCTGATCGGCTCGTCGCCGAGCTTGCCGTACGCCTCGAAGAAGCCGTAGCTGGTCGTGCCCCTGGCGTGCACCACGCGCTCGGGAATGCGCTCCCGGTCGAAGTGGCTGATCTTCTCCAGGAACTGGTAGTTCTCCAGCGTCGCGGGGCCGCGCGGGCCGATCGTCCGCTGGTTCTGGTTGTCGTAGACCGGGTGTCCCTGCCGGTTGGTGAGCACCTCGCGCTCGTCGTTCGGCCCGGAACCCATGCCGGAAACATCAGTCATCGTCGTTCCTTCCCCCCGGACAAGTTCTCCCCGCCTGCCCCCAAGCCCGCAGCGGAAACAGGGAAAGGAATGGCCCGGACGAGTAAGTCGTGGGCGCCGACCCGGCATCGCCCGGTCCGGCCTGCGGGCTCTGCTCGCTAGGCCCGGCGGCCCTTGGGGGGATAGACCTGCAGCGCGGCCTCCAGCGCGGTGGCCTCCTCGGGCGTGAGCCGCTCCAGGAAGTGGACCAGGGTGGCGGCCTGGTTGCCGCTGGTGGCCAGCGCGTCCCGCATCAGCTCCGCGGTGTAGGCCTCTTTGGTGAAGATCGGCTCGTAGACGTAGGCCCGGCCGACCGGCTCGCGCTTGAGCAGGCCCTTGGTGTGCAGCTTGTCCATCACGGTCATGACCGTGGTGTAGGCGATCTCGCGCTCCCGGCGGAGGTCTTCGAGGACGTCACGGACGGAGGCGGGCCGGCGGGAGGACCACATCCTGTTCATGATCGTGGACTCGAGCTCTCCCAGCGGGCGCTTCATGGACGCCATGCTAGGGGCACGGCGCACGAGTCAACCGTTTGACAACCAGCGGCGAGGCGGCGTGATCACCTGCTCACCCCGTCGGCGGGCCGCCGCAGCAGGCTCAGGTCGGCCCGCCGCGGCAGGCTCTCCCAGTCACCCTGCGAGGTCACGGCGAACGCCCCCGCCGCGCACGCCGTGCTGAGCCGCTGCGCGGGCTCCGCCCCGGCCAGCCAGTCCGCCAGCCAGCCGGCCGCGAACGCGTCGCCGGCCCCCACGGGGTCGACCTCGGTCACGGTGTAGGGCTCCGCGCGCCGCTCGACGCCGTCGGACAGCTCCATGGCGCCCTCGGCCCCGAACTTGATCAGCACGTGCCGCGGCCCCAGCTTCGCCAGCGCCCCGGCCAGCTCGGCGGCGCCTTCGACGTCGGCGATCAGCCGGCCCTCGGCCTCGGTCGCGAACAGCACGTCCACGTCGCCGACCGTCTCACGCAGCCACGCCCCCGCCTCGGCGGGCGTCCACAACGCCCTGCGGTAGTTGACGTCGAGCGAGACGAGCACCCCCGCCGCCCGGGCTTCGGCGATCGCGTGGCGTACTGCCTCGCGTGCCGAGCCGGAGAGCGCGGGCGTGATCGCGGAGACGTGCAGCACGCGCGCCGACCGGATGAGCTCCGGGTCGAGGTCGGCGGCGCACAGCCGCGAGCCTGCGCTGTCCTTGCGGTAGTAGCGCACGTCGATGAGGTCGGCCGTGCGCCTGCCCTTGATCATCAGCCCGGTCGGCGCGTCGGGGTCGGCGATGGCCCGCACGTCCACGCCCTCGCCCTGCAGGGTCGAGCGGATCAGGTCGCCGAACTCGTCGGCCCCCACCCTGCCGACCCAGGCCGCGCCGTGGCCGAGCCGGGCGACGCCGATCGCGACGTTCGACTCGGCACCGCCCAGACCCAGGTCGAAGTCGCGGGCGAAGCGCATCGGCCCGGTGCGGCGGGCGGCGAACAGCGCCATGGTCTCGCCGAAGGTGACCAGTTCGGTCGTCGGCCCAGTAGTCGGCCCAGTAGTCGGCCCAGTAGTCGGTCCAGTAGTCGGCCCAGGAGTAGGCCCGGTCATTGGCACTGGCCACCCAGCTTTCTCGAGATCCGCGCCGCCGCCCCCGCCACCAGCGGCCCCAGCTCGCGCACGCGCGCGGCGGTGATCCGCGAGGTGAGCCCGGAGACGGAGATAGCGGCGGCGACCGCGTCGTGGTGGTTGAAGATCGGCGCCGCGACGCAGCGCACCTCGGGCTCGTTCTCGCGGTCGTCGACCGCGTAGCCGCGGCGCCGGGTGTGGGCCAGGTCGGCGCGGAGCCGGTCGGGGTCGACGATCGTGTGTTCGGTCCTGGGCTCCAGGGCCAGCCCGGCGAGGGCCTCCTCGGGCTGCCAGGCCAGGATGGCCTTGCCGACGGCCGTGGAGTGGGCGGGGCCGCGGCTGCCGATGCGCGAGGCCATCCGGACGTTCGCGTCGTTCTCCACCTTGTCGATGTAGACGACGTGCGGCGGGTCGTAGACGACCAGGTGGACGGTCTCGCGCACTTCGGCCATCAGCCGGTGCGACTCCTCGGCCGCGACCGCCCGCAGGTCGAGCGTGGCCAGGTAGGACTGGCCGAGCCGCAGCGTGCCGTGGCCCAGCCGGTAGGCGCCCGTCCTGCGGTCGCGGTCGAGCAGCTTGGCCTCGACGAGGGGCGCGGCCAGCCGCAGCACCGTGCTCTTGGGCAGGCCGACGGCCTCGGCCAGCTGCGTGAGCGACAGGCCCGAGTGCTCACGGACGTGCTCCAGCACGGCCAGCGCACGTCTGAGCGAGGCGGACTGGTTGCGTTCTGGCACGTGGGCCAACATACCGACAGAACCACCTTTGCAGCACATCCTTCTGCAGTGCAGAACAGCTGCGGAACGCCGTCACGATCGGGAAGGGCCGTCCGCGACCACGATCGTGTGCCTGTCGCCCGGGGCCAGGAACTCCAGCAGCCGCCGGCCCTCCTCCTCGGCCTCCTCCATGACGGAGATCGGCTCCCACCGGTGGAGGGTGAGCGTGGAGGTGCCCTTGGCGCGGGTGACCGTCCAGTCGCCGGCCGTGACCCCGTCCACGAGGATGATCCTCGGGAGGATCCCGTTCTTGCCCATGCAGCCCTTCAGCGCGGCGGCACCGCGCTCCGTGATGACCCTGGACCGGTCGGCGTGCGACAGGAAGAGGTTGTCGAAGTCGTACATCAGGCGGACCGGCGCCGGGGTGTCCTCGGAGGGGCGGGCCGCGCCGGGCAGGTCGTACAGGGTCCTGCCGTTCTCGTCGGTGAACCGCGTCAGGTCCAGCGACTCGACCACCTCGCCCAGCCGCGTCAGCCCCGACCACGCCTGCACATCCATCACCGACGCGGGGCCGAACGCCGCCAGATAGCGCAGCACCAGCTCCGCGGGCGTCATCGGCGGCGCCTCGAAGCCCAGCCAGCACTCGGCGGTCGTGTGGGCGATGGGCCCGCTCCTGCCCCAGAGCCCGCGCGGCGGCACCTGCACCAGCGGCACCAGCCACCGCACGCCCTGGCCCAGCGCGTGCGGATCGTGCGACGGCCACCGCTCGGCCAGCGTCCTCCCCAGCTCGGCGAACGTCATCGGCCGCGCCCCCAGCAACTCCCGCCCCGCTTCCGCCAGCTCGTCCAGGTCCACCCCCTCCAGCCGTTTGCCGAAAGCGCCCTTGGCGCTGCGCTCGCCCACGATCTGCAGCAGGGGGCGCATGGCCAGGCAGTCGCGGGCGGTGACGAGGTGGATGGTCGAGCGCTGCAACGCGATGCGTACGAGCTCGCGCGAGGAGAGCAGGCCGGCCGCGTCGTCGGGCTTGAACCCCTCGATGCGGTTCCACAGGCCGGTGTACCAGGTGTGCGGCGTCTGGGCCTGGAGTCCTCCCAGATGCTCCACCACGTCGATCACGGAGCGGGTGGTGCGGCTCAGCAGGAACTGCCTGTCCAGGGTGGCCCTGTTGAGCGCCCTGCGGCTGATGACGGGATCCATGGCTCCCAAGGTAGGCGCCATCGCGGACGGTTTCGGACCGCAATGGACCGGAATGAATAGCGATAAACCGCAAGGGCCGTTCGCCCGGGCGCAGCGCTGTCGTGCGGCGCTGTCGTACCGTGTCAGCATCGTGCTGACCTTCCGCGTGCTCGGCCCGCTCGCCGCACACCTCGACGGCGAGCCGGTCCCGCTGGGCAGGCCCCGCCAGCGGTCCGTGCTCGCCCGCCTGCTGGCCGCCGGTGGCCAGGTGGTGCCCGTCGACCGCCTCATCGACGACCTCTACTCCCACGAGGTGCCCCCCAAGGCGCTCGCGGCCGTCCAGTCCTACGTGTCCAATCTGCGCCGGGCCCTGGAGCCGGGCAGGTCGCCGCGGGCGCCCGCCGGCGTGCTCGTCACCCAGCCGCCCGGATACGCGCTGCGCCTGGAGGCGGGGGCGGTGGACGCGTGGAGGTTCGAGAGCATCGTCAGCGACCCGGCGGCCGGCCACGAGCGGCTGGCCGAGGCGCTGGCACTCTGGCACGGCCCCGCCTACCAGGAGTTCGCCGGCGCCCACTGGGCCGACGCCGAGGCGGGGCGGCTGGAAGAGCTGCGCCTGTCCACGATCGAACGCCACGCCGACGCGGTCATCCGGCTGGGCCGGGCGGCGGGGACCATACCGGACCTCGAACGGCTGGCCGGAGAGCACCCGCTGCGCGAGGCGGTGTGGGCGCTGCTGGCCAGGGCGCTCTACCGGTGCGGCCGGCAAGGTGAGGCGCTCGGCGCGTTGCGCAGAGCCCGCGCCCACCTGGCCGAGGAGCTCGGTGTCGACCCAGGGCCCGAGCTGCGGCGGCTGGAGGAGGACATCCTCGCCCAGGCCGCGCACCTCAGCGAGGCCGCGCCGCCGCCCGCCCCCGCCGCGCGGCCCGCCGCGGTCGCGCAACCGTACGTCGGCAGGCGCGCCGAGCTCGCCGGCGTGACCGCGCTGGACGGCGGTGTCGTCCTGGTCAGCGGTGAGCCGGGCACCGGCAAGACGGCGTTCATGGAGCAGGTGCGCGACACGCTGGAGGGCAGGGGCTGGGCCGTCGGGTGGGGCCGCTGCCCCGAGCACGAGGGCGCCCCCGCGGGCTGGGCCTGGGCCGAGCTCCTGCGCGAGCTCGCCGCCCGCTTCCCGCCCGGAGATCCTGAGGCGCTCGCGCCGTTGTTGTTCGACGCCCCGGTGCGCGGCGACGTGCCGGGGGCCAGGTTCCGGCTGCACCAGGCGGCCGGCGCGTTCGTCACGTCGATCCGGCGGCCGCTGCTGCTCGTGCTCGACGACCTGCACCGAGCCGACGCCGAGACTCTGGCCATGCTCACCCACGTGATCGGCGCGGCCGCCGGGCTGCCGGTCCTGGTCGCGGGCAGCTACCGGCACA
The DNA here is from genome assembly GCF_004349015.1 of Nonomuraea diastatica. Classification (NCBI taxonomy): domain Bacteria; kingdom Bacillati; phylum Actinomycetota; class Actinomycetes; order Streptosporangiales; family Streptosporangiaceae; genus Nonomuraea; species Nonomuraea diastatica. Next base: position 3,301 of record NZ_SMKP01000072.1, on the reverse strand, counting down.
CCGAGCCGAACGACCATCTCGCCGACGCGCTGGCCGCCATCGCCGCCCGCGAGCCGTACAGGGTGGAGCTCGACGGCCTGGCGGCACCCGAGGTGGGCGAGCTGATCAGCCTGACCTGCGGCCGTCCGGCGGACGGCGCCACGGTCGCGGAGATCGCCGAGCGCACCGGCGGCAACCCGTTCTTCGTCAGGGAGACCGCGCGCCTGCTCGACGCGGAAGGCGTGGTCGCGGTGCCGGCGGGCGTGCGTGACGTGCTGCGCCGCCGCGTGGCCAGGCTGCCCGCGCAGGCCCAGACCATCCTGCGGCAGAGCGCGGTCATCGGACGCGAGAGCGACGTCGGCGTGCTGACCGCCGTCAGCGGCGCCGACGAGGAGTCCGTGCTGGCGGCCATCGAGTCGGGACTGGTCACCGGGCTGCTGACCGAGCCGGAGGCCGGGCGGCTGAGGTTCGCGCACGTGCTCATCCGCGACACCCTCTACGACGACCTGTCCCGCGTCCGCAGGGCCCGCCTGCACCTGCGCGTGGCCCGGGCCATCGAGGAGCACGACCCCGGCGACGTGGCCGCGCTCGCCCACCACTACGCCGCCTCCGCCGCCGACCCGGCCAGGGCCGCGCGCTACGCCGGGCTCGCCGCCGAGCAGGCCGAGCGTCGCTTCGCCCACCACGAGGCCGCCGCGCTCTGGCAGCAGGCGCTGGACGCGACCGGTGACCCGCGCGAGCGCCTGGAGCTCACCCTGTCCCTGGTGTCCGCCCTGGCCAACACCGGCCGGCTGGTCACGGCCCGCACCCACAGGGAACGCGCGCTCCGTGACGCGCTGCCGCTGGACGACCCCGACCTGCTAGCCCGGGTGATCGTCTCGTTCGAGGTGCCGACGTTCTGGAGCAGCCGCGAGTACGGCACCCTCGACACCGCTCTGATCGAGGCCGCCGAGCGGGCACTGACCCGGCTCGCGCCCGGCGACGGCACGACCCGCTGCCGGCTGCTCACCACGCTGGCGTTCGAGCTGGAGGGCGAGCCGACCGAACGCGGCTACCTCGCCTCCCAGGAGGCCGTCGCGATGGCCCGTCGCCTCGGCGACCCCGCCCTGCTCGTGCTCGCCCTCAACGGCCGCCTGCACCAGACCTTCCGGTACGGCGGCCACGCGGAACGCGCCGGGATCGGCGCCGAACTGCTGCGCCTGTCGGGCTCCGACGTGACCGTCGAGGTGCTCGGCCACCTCATCCTCATGCAGGCCGCCATCAACCGCGCCGAGTTGACCGTCGCCGACCGGCACGCCGCGAGGGCCCGGCAGCTGGCCGACCTGTACGACATGCCGCTGCCCCTGGCCGTGACCGGCTTCTACGACGGCCTGCGCGCGGCGCTCGCCGGTGACTACGACACCGCGGAATCCCGTTACCGTGCCGCCGCCGAGCTCGCGGGCCGGCTCGGCATGTGGCAGCACGAGGCGGGGCTGCTGCTGCTCAGCAGATACGCCATGGGCCTGATGCGCGGCGACCTGACGCCGATCCTGCCCGATCTGGAGCCGTTCGCGACGACGGGGCCGTGGCGCGAACAGTGGCTGGAGTTGTACGCGCTCGCACTCTGCCACGCGGGTCGGGCCGACGAGGCACGCGCCTGGGTGCCCGCCGAGCCGCCTCCCATGCGGCGCGACTACTTCTGGCACCTGCTGACCGCCGTCCGGGGGCTGCTCGGTATCGCCCTCGGGGACCGGGAGCGGGCGGAGCGCGCGTACGACGCGCTGCTGCCGCTCTCGGCCGAGCCCGTGGGGAGCACCGGCTACCTGGCGGTCTGGCCCACCGCTCAGGTGCTCGGCGACCTGGCCGCCTTCCTGGGGCGCCCGCCGGAACCCCACTACCAGGAAGCGCTGGAGGTCGGTGAACGTGCGAACGTCCGGCTCTGGATCGACGCCGCCCGCACACGTTCGACATCGATCCGCTCGTGAGGGATCGGCTCGCCCGCTGCGATCGGCGCCTCCCGTGAGCGATCGATCAGTCGGAATCGGAGCTCTCGGGATGAAACGCTAGGATTGGATCACCGTCGGGGGGAGCGTCATGAGTGATGTGCGGCCGAAAACCCTGCTCGCCATGGGGCGGCAGGTGGCGGGACGGCTCTTCACCGGGGAGGCACGCGATCGGCTGACCACCATCGCCGACACCGACCCCGGCCTGGTCGCCGACGACTTCGCCGACCCGGCCGTGGCCGGTGCGCTGGCCGAGGCCGAGGTGCTCTGCACGAGCTGGTGGTGCCCGCCGATCACCGGCGACGTGCTGGCCGGGGCGCCCAGGCTGCGGGCGATCGTGCACGCGGCGGGCAGCGTGAAACACCACGTCACCGAGGCGTGCTGGGAGCGCGGCATCCTCGTCTCCTCCGCGGCGGCGGCCAACGCCGAACCCGTCGCCGAATACACGCTGGCCTCGATCCTGTTCGCCAACAAGCGCGTGCTGGACATCGCCAGGCTTTACCGCGAGCAGCGGACGTCCTTCGACCTGGAAAGCCTCTTCCCCGGATTCGGCAACTACCGGCGCACGATCGGCATCGTCGGCGCCTCCTGGATCGGCCGGCGGGTCATCGAGCTGTTGCGGCCGTTCGACCTCGACGTGCTCGTCGCCGACCCCTACCTGACGGAGGACCTCGGCGTGCCCCACGTCGAGCTGGACGAGCTGTTCGAGCGGTGCGACGTGATCAGCCTGCACGCGCCCGCGCTCCCCGAGACCAGGCATCTCGTCGACGCCGCCCGCCTCGCGCGGATGCGCGACGGGGCGACCCTGATCAACACCGCCCGCGGCGCGCTCATCGACCAGGACGCGCTCGTCGCCGAGCTGTCCAGCGGCCGGCTGTACGCGGTGATCGACGTGACCGAGCCCGAGGTGCCGCCCGCCGGCTCACCCCTCTACGACCTGCCCAACGTGCTGCTCACCCCGCACATCGCCGGTTCGCTCGGCGGTGAGCTGGGACGCATCGCCGACCTGGCGCTCGACGAGCTCGCCAGATACGCCCAGGGCGTGCCCTTCCAGTACGGGATCGAGGTGGACGCGCTGGCCACAAGTGCCTGACCGCGGGGATAATCTGCTCCTCATCTGACGGGGTACACCACCGCACCGGCTTGTATAGCGTTCACTCCCTTACCAAAGGTGCCTCGCGTGGCGCGGGGGTGCCGGGCGATGGTCCGGGCACCCGGCAGGGCAGACGCAAGGGCCCCAGGTGGGGTTTCCCCGGTTCAAGACCGAACACCGGAGCGGGCGTGGCGGGTGTTCGGTGCGGTTCACCACCGGCGCGATCCGGCTGGACGGGCGCAGGCAC
>NZ_SMKP01000071.1:0-46140 GCF_004349015.1 Nonomuraea diastatica | reverse complement strand
GAGACCGACGACCTCCCCGCCCTGCACACTTTCACCCGCGGCGTCCGCCGTGACCAAGACGCCGTCACCAACGGGCTGACCCTGCCCCACAGCAGCGGCGCCGTCGAGGGCAATGTCTGCCGCGTCATTATGTGGAATCTGATCTGTCAAGCGGGCTGGCGATCACGCGCGGGTTGGGGCCGAGCAGCGCGGCGATGCTGCGTGGGGTGGCCAGAGCCCGTTGCGGGTCGAACCGGCGGGGCAGCCATTCCCACTCCTGGCAGTCCCGGAAGAACGTCCTGACCGCGGCGAGCTGGCTGGCCTTGCTCGAGGCCTCCAGCGGTTTGCCCATCCGTTCCTTGAGGCCGACGGTGCGTTCGGCGAAGTCCCCGACGTTCATCCGATCCAGGGCGGCGGCCAGTGCCGCGCAGGTCTGCCGGGTCCAGGCGGCTGGATCGGTGGCCTGGGGCTGCTCCGCAGCAGCCCACCTGCCGATCTTGAGCAGGATCGAGCGGGTTCCGTTCCTGGTGTTGGGGGTCAACGTCGAGGTGGCGTGCCAGCGTTCGACCCACTGCGTCCAGACCTGCGGTGCTCCGCCGGCCTTCGCGGTGGCGCCGCCGGTGGTCAGGACGGGCGGCCGGCAGAATCCGAGGTCGGTGACCGCGCGTTGAACGGCGTGCAGGGTGTTGAGACGTGCTCCGTTGCCGAAGAGCCGTTCGGTCCGGACGCGGTCGAACAGATCGGTGGCCAGATCTTCGAGGTGCGGGCTGCGGTTGAGCAGGAACAGCTGGCAGATCACCATCGGTAGGAGCTTGTCGTCGTCCTGACCGAGCCGGTAGCCCCATCCGGCCAGCACAGCCCTGACCCTCTTGATCTCTTCGTCCACGCGGGTGCGTCCGAAGATCCGCCAGGCCAGCGGGAGACGTTGGAAGCTGCCCAGTCGATGGAACTCGTTGAACCCGCCGAGCAGGTAGGCGTGGTTGGCCACGTGGGAGCGGACCGCATCGTCTGCCCAGGCGGGTGCCGACTGCCGGAATCCGGTCTGGTCGGCGCCGAGTACGTCCACCCATTCGGCGGCCGTCCAGCCCCAAAAAGCCCGTCTGGTCTGCACGCAGCGCAACAGGAGTAGCGCTGTCGCATCGGCCATGGCTCGGCGGCGGTGGCTGGTCGGCGGAGAGTCCAGGCTCCCGTCAGCCAGCTCCAAGGGGCGCAGCAGCCGTCTGATCGCCGCCCAGCCCGAGGCATGAGGATCGTGTCGCTTCAACCGCCGCAGGTTCTCCAGGCCGAGTTCGCTGATCGCGGTGACCTCGGCCTCGCGGAGGACAACGTCGGCGTCGTGGAGATCCGCGGGGATCGGCCAGGACCAGCGCCCTTCAGCGAGTTCGCTGGCGGCCGTGGTCAGTGCCGCCGTCACCGCGCCGCCTGCGCGGTGGTGCCGGTGAGCATCTGGACCCTCCAGGCGTGGATGTGGTCCATCCCGCTGGCCAGCTTCTGCGCCAGGTCACGACCCGACAGATGGATGTAAGCCAAGGTCGACTCGGTCGACCTGTGGCCAGCGAACGTCGCGATCGCGTGCAGCTCCCAGCCCATACGCGCCAGGTCCGTCAAGCACAGGTGCCGTGTCGTATGCGTGGAAAACTGCGGCACTCCGGCCTCCAGAGCGAGCCCGCGAACGACCTTCGACCAGGTCCACAAGCTCAGCGGCTGGGCGTAATTGCGACGCGACTCCGACAAGAACAACGGACCGCGTGCCCGGCTGATCGTGGCCCGGTGCGCCGGGTAGGAGGTCATGAGCGCCCCGGTCGCCGTCGAGTACGGCACCACCCGTTCCAGCCGGTTCTTCGTCGTCTCGGCCCGGACCCGCAACGTCCGATGCGCCGGATCCAGATCATCGGTCCGCAGCGAGCACAGCTCCTCCCGGCGCAGCGCCGCGTCATAGGCCAGCGCCAGCATCAGCCGGTTCCGGATGCCCTCGCCACGAGCCACCTGCAGAACCCGCATCCACTGCTGCTCGTCCGGGATCCACGGCAACTTCGACAATCGCGGTACCAACCCGCGCTGCTGACCGCCGAAGCGTCGGCCGGGCGTGTACTTCCCGCGCCCGACCGGGTTGCTCTCCCGCAGGCCTTCCTCGATCAGGAAGTCGTAGAACAGCCTGACCGGCACCAGCCGCTGCTGGATCGTCGCGTTCGACAGCCCGGTCCCGGAGTCCAGGGACACCACGTTCGCGCCGTGCCGGTTCGGCCGGGTCGCCAGCTCCCGCACGAACACCGCGACGTTCGCCTTGTTCGCGGTGACCGGGTCGACGCCGTCCCGCTCGCACACCTCCAGGTACTCCGTGATCCCACGCGCGTAGGCATCAATCGTCCGAGGCGCCCGACCCAGATCAACCCAGATGCCCAGCCACTCGGCCGCCTTGTCGTACCTCCCCAGGACGGGCCACTTCTCCTCCAACACCAACGTGCCCAACACTGCCCCTCAAGTACGTGACGAGAACCGAAGAGGACATGATCACCCTCACGGTCTGATTCCACGTAACTTGTAAGGCCCTCAAGCGTCAGATGTTCGGCCGCGCGAACCTCGACCTACTCCGCAAACGGATTCTGCTGGCATAGCTCACTCACCGTGACCACATCACGATCTTTGTGCCAGAGCCAGAACCCAGTGACCGTTGACAGCCGGGCGCCTCCAGCACCTGCTCCACCCAGCCCGGCGCGGCGGACGAGATTGCTTCCAACGCGGCGCGCACGCACTCGCCCGCAAGCTCCAGCCGGTTCAGTTCCGCACCGCACCCAGCACGTGGGTGGAACCGGCGCGCTGCTTGCCACCTGGCTTGACCAAGCCTAACTCGCCCAACCGGGCCAGCAGCACCTCCAGTGCCCGCTCCTCCCGCCCATGAGCGGCCACCTGGGCACGAAACTTCGACAACACCGTGAAGTCGAAGCCGGGATCGTCCAACGCCAGGCCCAAGCCGTACTTCCAGTCGATCCGTCCCCGGACCGCGTCGGCGGCCTGCCGATCGGTCAGGTCCTCGGCGAACTGCAACACCGTCACCAGCGCCAGCATCCCCGGCGACTCGGCCAGAGCTCCCCGGACACCGAAGGCATCGGCCCATACCCGTTGGAGTTTCAGACCGTCAGGCCGTCACGCGTTCTCGACGGAGCCAGTCGCTACTGCTCGCCACCTGCGCACGAGCCGGCGGCAGGCTCGTCTCAGCTCGACGGGTGTCACATGATCCAGATCGGCGTCGAAGGTGGCGAGAAGCCCGGCGACACCCGCCCAGGACCACGCCCCGATCGTGAGGCGGCAGTGATCGGGACCGAGGTGCTCGACAACCGATCCGCCGGGTGCCCAGCGTGCGACGGTTTCAGCGGGCAGATTCAGGCGTGCCGTACCGGTGCACTGCCAGGTGGCGGGGGTATCGCCGCGGTCGTGGCTGGTCATGACGAAGCGTGCGACGTCACCGCCGGGCAGGTCTCTGGGCGTGAAGGGGAGGCCGGTGGGCGGGTGCAGGTGGAGGCGGTCGAGGCGGCGTACCCGCCAGTTGCCGTCGGCGACGTCCCAGGAGACGAGGTACCACCGTCCAGCCCAGATCACCAGGTGATGAGGTTCGATCCGGCGAGCGGGGGCGAAGTCGTCATCGCCCGGAGCAGGGCGGGTGCCGTCGGCTCTCACCGTGTCGACGATCAGGAGGTGGCGGTGGCGCACCGCGCTTCCGGCGGCTTTGAGTCTCTCGGAACCGATGGGGGGCGCGGGGAACTCCCAATAGTTCTGCAGGCTGGTCACGTGCAGCGACTCCATGGCCGTCCGTAGCCTGGCCGGCATGACGCGTTCGATGGTGTTCAGAGCGCGTCTCGCGTCCTCGCCGAGTCCGAAGATGCTGCTGGGCGCGGTCTGCAGGGCCACCGTGATCGCGAGCGCCTGCTCGTCGTCGAACAGCAGGGGTGGCAGGGTGCGCCCGGCGCCCAGCCGGTACCCGCCGGCTGGGCCGTGGATGGTGACGACGGGGTAGTCGAGGGCCCGCAGAGTCTCGATATCGCGGCGGACGGTGCGCTCGCTGACTTCCAGCCGCAAGGCGAGCTCGCTCAGCGACCAGCATTGGGGGGTCGCGAGCAACGACAGCAAGCGCAGTGCGCGTCGTGAAGTGTCGGCCACGTGCCCATCATGCATCTGATGAGGGCCATCCGGTGTCCACTACTAGTGGCACTGTGTCCAGTAAGACCTTGTCAGCGAGCTAAAAGGGAAGTCGTGCTCAGAATGCGTACCATCGTCGTTGGGGGCGGAATCGGCGGTTTGGCGCTGGCCGCGGGGCTGCGCCGGCATGGTTTCAACGTGGCGGTGCTCGAGCGGGACACCGATGTCACGGCAACCGGGGGCTACCACATCACCCTCGACGGGCGGGCCCAAGAAGCCCTGCGCCAGCTCGTCCCACCGAAGATCGTCGAACAGCTGCTGGCCTCCTCATCGGCGCTCCGGCTACGCGACCCGGACGCGCTCTGGGACCGGCACGGCCGTCTCCTGGGCTACGGGCCGCAGCTGGCCGACAGCCCGAGCGTGGACATCGACCGCATCACGTTGCGGACCCTCCTTGCGGACGCGGTCGGCGAGGATCTCCACCTAGGGCAGACGGTCACCGGCCTCGGGTACGCCGACGACGGCACACCGCAGGTCGTTCTCACCGACGGGGCGATCCGACAGTGTGACCTGCTGGTGGGGGCGGACGGTACCCACTCGCTGGTCGCCCGGCACCTCGCTGGCGGCCCGACGAGCGCACCCGCCGGGATCGTCGGCTTTTCCGGCAGGACGGCGGCCGAGAACCTGAGCCCGCCGGAGCAGCAGCGGCTCGGAACGCGATCGGGAATGGTCATCGCTCCTCGGGGCGCGGCACTCTACGTCGGCTTCCTCGACCCCGTGGGCAATGCCGTACTCGATGCCCCCGACCAACGTACCGCGATCACGAGCGGCCCCACCTACATCTGGGGCGCCATGTTTCCCGAGTCCGCCGAGACCGACTCGGTACGCGGACTTCGCGGGGAGGAGTTGCGGGATGCGTTACTGGCCAGATTCCGCCGCCAAGGATGGGGAGAACGCCCCCTCGAGGTCATCGTCAAGGCCGATCCCGGCAGCATCGCCGCGTTCCGCTTCAACGCCGCCTCCTCACGCGTGAGGGACCTCGCTCCCTGGCCCGCCGGTCGCATCACCGCTTTGGGTGATGCCGTGCATGCCACCCCGCCGACCGCTGGCATGGGAGCGGGCGCTGCCATCCGCGATGCCGCCAGCCTGCTGACGCACCTGCGTGAGGTCATCGACGGCTCCTGCACCCTCCCCGTGGCCGTCAGCCAGTTCGAGGCGGGCATGCGGGTGCGTGGCAGCGAGATTCTCATTTTGGCTATGCGGACTGTCCGCTGGATTCTGGCCACCGACACTCCGTTGGGTGCGGCGGTCACCGCTGCGGCAGCCCCTGTGATCGCGGCAATCAGCCAGCTCAGGCGTCAGCGCTGAACCCGATCCCTTCCTGGCCCATATGGGGGTCCCCGTACGAGTGGGCGGAGGCGTGGGGGCCCCGGCATCCCGACCGCGACCTGCACGACTGGACTCAGGAAGGCCGCGAGCTGCGGGGGCGGTTCCCCGAGCCCACCTTTGAGGAACTCACTCAGCTCATCGACGCCGCGCGCCGCGCCCGGCAGGATGCTCTGGTGGACGTCCTCGCCGAGCGAGGCGGCATCACCCGAAAGCAGGCGGCTGACCGCCTGACGCAGGGCGGGGAGAAGTGGACCGCTACAGCCAGATCACGGTGGGCACCAACCGCTACTCGGTGCCGGCTCGGCTGATCGGCCGTCAGGTTCGCGTCATGCTGCACGCCTCGGAACTGGTCGTCTATGACGGCCGGGAGGAAGTCGCCCGGCACGAGCGCCTCCTAGCCAAGGCCGGCATCTGACAGTGGTACTTCGAGGACGAAGAACAGGAAGGTGGGGTTGCTCGAAAGGTTATGGAAGCCGTCGGGGAACAGCTCACGGGCGGCCGGGTCGGGCTGCGGCTCGCTGACGATGGCAAGGCGGAAACCTGCGGTGGTGAAGGCATCGGTCATCGCGTGCAACGGCTTGCGCCAGAGCCTCATCGGGGTGGACTGCCCGTTGAGCCTCCAATCGAAGGTATAGCTGGTGGTCGCAAAGTAGTCGGGCCGAGGATCCTGGAACGTGTAGGCCACGAACGGGTGGTCCACGGACGCGATCAGCCGGCCGCCGGGCCTGAGCACTCGCCGCAACTCGGCCAGCGTCGGTCCCCAGTCCTCCAGGTAGTGCAGCACCAGCGACGCGACCACGTCGTCGAACGCACCGTCGGCGAAAGGCAGGGGGTCGCTCAGGTCGACCACTTGCAGGTCCGCGTCGTCACCCAGCCTCCGCCTGGCCAACGCCAGCATCGCGGCGCTGGAGTCGATGCCGGTGACGACCGCTCCGCGGTCGCGTAGTGCAGCCGACAAGGGGCCCGAGCCGCAGCCGGCGTCCAGGATCCGACGGCCAGCCACGTCTCTGGCGAGGGCCAACATCGCGGGCCGCTCGTAGTACGCGTTCGCGAGGCTGTTCTCGTTCTCCGCCGAGTACGCCTCGGCGAAGCTGTCGTAGTTATTCACCTGGTCCCGATCTGCGGACTGGGCGAAGCTCTCGGGCACGTTGGTTACGCGTTCCATCGGCGCAGCCTAGCGATCTTTGGTCGCGTTTCTGGACATTTGTCGAGTTTCCGATGCGCGAACACATCGGCGCCGTGAGCCACTCACCCTTCGATGGCACAGGCTCAAGGTTGGACGTCAGAGAACAACGGCGGAGCAGGCGCTGTCATTTCTCACCAACATTTCGCGCCGTGCTGATCTCCAACCGCTGCCAGAACTCACCTACAAGCGCTGTTCGTTCAGACCGAGCAATCAAGGGCCCTGCTCAGGCGGGCCAGCATCAGCTGACCGCCTGCCTCCCGCACCGGTCCCCCATGCTCGCCTGGATGTGACCGGGGCGGAACACCATGGTACGATGGCTGGCTGCTTCGCCGAGGTCCGCCCGCCCATCCATCGTGACAAGTGGCATTGCTTATCGCAGATAGCGGCCCATTATCTGTGGGATCGCTGATCGCGACCTGCGGTAACGGATGCGGGCCGCAGCGTGAAGCGGCCCTGTTATCTGTGGCAAGGAGGACGCCGTGCCCGCCGTGACGCCGCTGTCGGCCGCCCAGCGCCTGACGGTCCGCGCCGCGGCCGACGCCTTCCTCGACACCCTGCCCAACCTCAACACCGTGCGCGCCTACGCTGCGGGCGTCGGCAAGATCGCGCTCCGGTTCGGCGAGTATCGCCCGCTCGCGGCGGTGGCCGACGACGAGATCGGCGAGGCCCTGGAAGCGCTGTGGGGAAGCGCGGCGGTCAACACCTGGAACGCCCGCCGCGCCGCGATCTTGTCCTGGCTGGCCTGGTGCCGCGAGCGCGGCCACACCGCACCAGCCGTGCCCGCCTGGGCCAAGCGGCTGGCCGCACCTGACAGCCAGACCCCCGCCCGCTCCAAGACCGCGATCGACCGGCTGATCGCCCGCCGCGACGTCGGCATCCGGGAGAAAACCTCTACCGGCTCCTGTACGAGACCGCCGCCCGCGCCGAGGAAATCCTCACCCTCAACATCGAGGACCTGGACCTGACCGCCCGCCAGGCGCGGGTCAAGGCCAAGGGCGCCCGCGCCAAGACCCGCCGCCGCGGCCAGGCCCGCGAGGACTTCGTCCTGGAAACCGTCTACTGGGACGCCGGCGCCGCCCGCCTGCTCCCTCGCCTGCTCAAAGGCCGCACCTGCGGCCCGGTCTTCGTCACCCACCGGCGTCCCGGCCCCGGCAAGGTCGTCAGCCCCCGCGACATCTGCCCCGACACCGGCCTGGCCCGCCTGTCCTACGGCCAAGCCCGCGCCCTGCTGGACGAGCACACCGCGCTCAACGGCCCCGGCACGGGGTTGGGACCTGCACGAATTCCGCCACTCGGCGCTGACCCACCTGGGCGAGGCGGGCACCAGCCTGCTGATGCTGATGGCCAAATCCCGGCACAAGAAACCGGAGAACCTGCGGCGCTACTTCAAGCCCTCACCGGACGCCACCGCCGAGATCACCAACCTGCTCGCCCCTCGAACTAGCAGCTGACCTGCCTCGACTTGCTCAACCAAGATCGCGTGCCCCGCGACTTCAGGACGTCCAGCGCCACCACTTGGATGCCTTCTTGAAGAGAAGCAGGCCCTCAGGTCCCAGTGCGGTCCACATCATGGTGAACACTCTCAAGTCCCTCTCGGCCGTGGGCGAGCACCTCAGTGCGGACCGGCTCTCGCTGGTGCCGTGGCCCTATCGAAGCACCCAACAGATCGCCGGGCTGACCCCACGGCGCGAGAACGGCACCCCGCGCATCCCCGAAGAGATCATGGGCCCGTTCCTGGCCGGAGCGGTGTCCTACCTGGAGAAAGCAGGCCCGGACATCCTGGCTGCCGCGCGCGAGATCAAACGCCTGGAGGCTCAGATCGCCGCTGGCCCGAAGGAGGGCCGCGGCGGCAGCGAATCCAAGATCCAGGAGTTCATCGCCCGGCGCCGGGCCGAAGGCCGAGGCATTCCCGCCCTACCAATCCAGCAGAACAAGGGCAGGCCAGGCGCTCCGGTGGTCGACGGCATCGTGCAGTGGCCGAACATGCAACTGATCGGCCTCCTGGCCGGTGTCCGCTCGACGAACCGCTACACGGAGATGGTCGTGAAGGTCGGACGCAGCATCGGCTTCGAAGTGGGTGGCGTTCCGACCACCCGGGCCCTCTGGCCGGCCTCGGGACGTCCGTGGCGGCCGGAGATGAGCCGCCACACCCTCGGGCTTGAGATGGGTTTCCTGCGGACCGCCTGCTGGATCATCATCGCCTACCTGTCCGGCATGCGCGACATCGAAGTACGGGAACTGAGCCGGGACTGCGCAGTCGTCGAGACCGCTGCGGAGGGCCGCCTCCGCTACAAGATCCACGGCCGGGTCTACAAGGACCGCCGGCTCTCCGGCGATGAGGAGGAATGGGTTGTCCTGGAAATCGTGCACCGGGCCGTCGACATGCTGCTGGAGATCAACGACGACTCCACCCACCTGTTCGGCTTCACCGCCAGGGACGGCGACCTCGGCCTGATGCGCGCGATCCCCCAGCGGCTCAACAGCTTCCGCGACCATCTCAACGAGCTCTTCAGCACGGACCAGGGCCCCTACATTCCGCTTCCAGCCGCCGACGCCGTCCCCGGCACCGAGGACCTGGACGAGGACACCGACCAGGCAAGCGAAGCCAGAGACGCGGCAGATGCCACGCCGATGGCCTGGGCGTTCGACACAAGGCAGTTCCGCCGCACCCGGGCCTGGCATATCGCCTTCCAGCCCTTTGGGATGGTCGCCGGCACCAGGCAGTACAAGCACGCCAGCTTCGCGGTATTCGAGGGCTATGCCGGTACCTCGGCATCGGGATTCGCCGACGAGGTCGCCGCTAACAAGGCCGTGGCCATGCTCGACTACGTTGAAGATCTCTACCACGACTGGAACGACGGGGGCGGTCCAGCGGAGGGGCTGCCAACCGCATCGAGGCGGAATTCGACCGCATCCGAGCCGAGTTGGGCGACCTGCCGGGGACGGTGGCCAGTCCCGAGCGGGTCCGGACGATGCTTCGGCATCTGACCCGCACTCTGCACCCTGGTGTCCTCAACGATTGCTTCCACCATGCCGAGACTGCAGTCTGCGAAAAGCGCTCACCCGGCTTGGGCCGTCCTCTGCCCATGCTGAACATGTGCCTGACCTGCCCGAACTCTCGCCGTTCGTCCGTCCATCTGCCCAGACTCCACCAGACCCGCGAGCAAGCCCTTCAGGAGTTCGGCGACACCACCGGCCTGCCGCCGCACCAGGCGACGGCGATCAGCGAGTTCGTCAGCACCCTCGACACGCTGATCGACGAGCTCGCCGAGACGGGAGCTGCCCGGTGACCAGCACACCCAGGACGGCTCAGACCGTATTCGCCCAACTCACCCGCGACCGGGACCTGGCCGACATCGACCGGGAGATCATGAGGGCCTTCGAACGGCTGCTGGACGGCCGCCCCGAGATCACCGACGGCTCGCTGAAAGTGGTGAACATCGCCGCCGAGGCCGGGGTGTCCCGGGCCTCCTACTACCGCTCCCCGGTCGCGGCGGCCATCAAGGAGATCCTGGAGGCCCCGGATCTCAAGCGCCCAGAGGTCGACGACCTCAAGGCCGAGGTCACCACGCTCAGGAAGGAGATGCGCGAGTTGCGCCGCGAGAAGGCTGAAGAGGTGCGCGAGCTGAAGGACATGGTGGCCACCTACGCCAACCAGATCCAGGTCCTCGCTCTTCGCAACGTCGAACTGGAGGCCGACTCGGAAGCACTTCGAGCGCACATCGCTGGCACTCCGGGCAACGTCAGCCCGCTGCGATAACTCGCCCGCATTCGCCGCTCTGGATGATCAATTCCAGGGATGCCTGCGGAGGGTGTGGGGTGGGCGGCGGCCGAAGCCACCGCGAGACGGTCAGGCGGCGGGCTGCCGGCCCTGGTTGTCGAGGTGGCAGCGGGCGGTCAGGCGTCAGGGTGGACTTCGGGGTGCGTGAACCGCACGGGCTTGCCCAGCGACCGGGCGTAGGCGATTTCGGCTCGGGTGCTGTCTCCGATGTAGTCGCCGACTACGAGCACCTCATCAGCGAGCCGGATCTTCGCCCGGTGCAGATCGTCGAGTCGAACCTTCAGCGCCTCGGCCTCGACAGGATCGGACCAAAGTTCGTGCGGCGACTTCATGTCACAGCCCGGTTTGACGACAACCTTTCCGGCTTTGGTCTCCCGCAGATCGGCCTCGGTCATCTCGGTCATGAAGCGGGTGGAGCCGCAGATCACGACGATACGCGGGAGGCTCAACAGCTTCTTCGCGTCGGCGAGCTTCTCCTCGGGGGTGAGCAGTTGCGGGTATGACACTGGTTCCTCCTGGTGGTGCAAGGGGTGCCTGCGGAGACGAGAACGAGGGTGTCCAAGATCGTTTTTGTGTACAGCGGGCAGCACCGCCAGCCGACCAGTGACGGAGTCCGTTATGCCCGCTGAACAGTACGAACGCTGGTTCCGGTGCTGACAGCCTCGCACAGAACGGATATCCGTCCCTGGCAGGGTCGGCTGCCGACTCCGCCGACGCTGTCGGCTACGGTGAAGGCATGTGCTGCCCCATGACTACCCGGACCGCCGCTTAGCGGCGGTACCCGAGGTTGCTGTAACCGCGGCCTCATTGCTGCCCCCTGCCGGGGCCAGTGCCAAGACGTACCGCCGGATCAGTGTCCTGCCGGCAGCCACTCGCTTATTTCTGTGCTGCCGGGCCATCCTGCCTGATCAGGGGAGTCATGTCTCAGCCGCAGCGTTTCCATTCACAGTACGAAAACCCATTCCCATGCCCGAATGCAGCCGGGCCCCTCGTCACGCAGGACCCGCGTGTCGCCACCCTGTTCCTGATGGTCGGGCTCCCCGGAGCCGGGAAAACCACCCGGGCCAAAGAGCTCGCCGCAACGCACCGGGCGCTGCGGCTGACCCCAGATCACTGGATGATCCCGCTGTTTGGCGATTCGATGGCCGACGGCAAGCGTTGGGTGCTCGAAGGGCGGCTCATCTCGGTCGCTCTGCAGGCGCTGCGGCTGGGGACCAGCGTCGTGCTCGACTATGGGCTGTGGGGCCGCGATGAACGGTCGGCACTGCGCTGGCTGGCACGGTCGGCCGGGGCAGCATGCCAGGTGGTCTACGTGCCCGTGGACAAGGACGTCCAGCTCGCCCGCATCGCGCATCGTCAGGCGACGACACCGCATCAGACGTTTCCGATGAGCGAGGCCGACGTAGACCAATGGCGGGAGCAGTTCCAGGTGCCTGACGGCGCCGAACTCGATGGCGGCGAGATTCCCAGCCCGCCGGCGGGCTGGCCGGGCTGGTCGGAGTGGGCGGTAGACCACTGGCCCTCGTGCACCGACAGCTAGGTGTTGCGGGTCAGGACGTTGGTGACGGCGCATAGTGGTGGGCAAGATTGGTGGCGAGGTCGCGGAGGTGAGCCCTGGCTTCGGTGGGGCCGTGCACAGTGATGGCGCTCCCGAACGGCAGTAGTGCTCGCACGTCCTCCAGATGCAGGAAGCGGATCGTCACCTTGCGGCCGGTGGCGGATTCTTCATGGTCGTCCGGGACGAGTCGTAGGCCAAAGATCCGTTGCGCTCGCTCGATCTGGGTCTGGTCGATGGTGGCGCTGACCTCTATCGCGTGGTTGTGCTCCCACTGATCAATGAGCGCTGCAGCGACGGTGGCCAGGGTCTGGCTCTCGCGGATCCGTCGTGGCTGGTCGACTTCTTTCCACGTCGTGATCCGTTCGAGTCGGTACATCCGTGGCCCTCGGGCACAGTCGGCGACGAGGTACCAGATGCCAGCCTTGGCGAACAGCCCGTAGGGATCCACGACCAGGTCGCGCGGGCATGACTCGCGTGGGCTGTCGTACTCGATCCGTAGCCGGCGACCTCGCCGCACTGCGCCGATCAGCGAAGCCGGAGTCGTGCCGGAAACTCGTGTCTGACGCCAGGGACGGCTGTCCACGTGCACCACGTCGGTGAGCGGCAGGAGCTCATGAACTCGGCGTGGCTGTGCAGCGGCGATCTTGGCGAGCGCGCGCCGGCTTTCGACCGATGCGTTGAGCTCCGCACGTTGCTTCTCGTCCAGCCCGGTGAGCGACAGATGATCCCGCTCGCCCAGTGTGAGTCGCGTGAGGTCGAGCCCGGACCCGGGCAGCATGGTCACGCCTCCGAGGCGGCCCCGGTGTGCGGTCACCGGCAGACCGGCGTCGCGGAGCCAGTTCAGGTCCCGGTTGATGGTTCGAAGGGACACCCCGAGCGCTGAGGCGAGTTCCTGTGTGGTCACGGCATCCCTCGATTCGAGGAGCAGCATCAGGGTGAAGAAGCGGTCTGGGGTCACACACCGATTTTTTCAGGAATTGCGACACGATGCGGCGCATATCCCGGTCAGGCTGGTGGATGCGTACCTACGACCTGGGAGAAGGAACAACCATGACCACATCCGTCGTGTCCATCGTCTACGTGAACGACGCTCCCGCCGCAGCTCGTTTCTACGGCGACCTCCTCGGCATGAGCCCCTCGTTCGAGACTCCGGGATACATCACCTTCGACCTCGGGCCGGGCGCTGACCTCGCTGTGTGGTCTGGCCAGTTCGAGGATCTGTCACCGGACGTCCCGCGCACCAGTGAGGTGTGCCTGGCCATCGGCGGTGGACCCGACGAGCTCAACGCGATCTTTGAGCAGTGGAATTCCAAGGGGGTCACGATCCTGCGCGAGCCTCATGATGCGGGGTTCGGGCTGACCTTCCTCGCAGCCGATCCTGACGGGAACCGTATCCGCGTCGCACCGCGGGGCTGAAAGGCCGCAATGCGGCAGGCGCGCACGATAGGTGTCGCGCCTGCCGTCGTCTGACTTCGAGAGGACGACGAGTGCCCCGCGCGAATGCGCCCCTGAGCGTCGAGGGCCGTAGGCGGCTCGTGAAGCGGTGCCAGACACGTCCCATCGCCCACGTCGCCGCTGAGATGGGCATTTCTTGGCCCTGAGGTCGTTCAGCGGCCCCTCAATATTGGCCACGGCCCCACTCAGTTGAAGGGCGGCGCGTGACGTCTCGAAGCGGCCCCACGCCCGCTCGCCTGCGCGTACGACCCTGACCTGGGGCCACCGCAGACCGTCATCGAACGTCTGTCGGCGCCAGCGATGGCCAATTCGATGGGGCCGATTGTCGGCGTCGAAGCCAATCTCTCGCGCATGCGCCAGCAAGTGGGTAAATCGCTGGCGGCTACAGGGTGATGCGGGATTGCAAGACCGGCCGTCGAGTCCGCACCGGAGTCCGAACGCGACTCCAGCATGGGTCATCGAGCAGATCGAGTCCTGGCGCCGCGAGCAGTGGTCCGCGCAACGGATCACTGACGAACTTGTGAGTATCGGCGCACGGTGGACCCGACCTGCAGATGGGTTGGGTCCACCGAAGCTTCTGGCGCAGGGCAGCTGGCTCGCCAGCCAATCACTGAGGCACAGAACACTGGGACACATGTTCCGCTTGCATAACATGTAGCCCAAGTCGTCGAGCCGGGCTGACCTTCGCGATCCGCGACATCGACACCTTCCGCGGCGAAGCCCTCTTCTGGTCGGCGATCCTCGTCTCCAACACGCTCGGCACCTCCCTGGGCGACTTCCTCTCCGACAGCTCAGGCCTCGGCTACGGCGGAGGCGTGGTACTCATCACCGCCCTGCTCGCGCTGCTCCTCGCCCTCAAATACGTCCCCGCCGTGCCCAACGTGCTGCTGTTCTGGCTCGCCTTCGTCCTAACCCGACCCTTCGGCGCCACCGCCGGTGACCTCCTCACCAAGCCGACCGCCAAAGGCGGCCTCGACCTCGGAACCGTCGGCTCCTCCGCTGTCCTGCTCACCGTCCTGTTCGGCCTCATGGGATGGGCCCACCTCCAAGAACGCCGCAACAACCCCGCACACCACACGCCGGCCACTGCATGATCCCGATGGTGCGGGGCTGGAATTCCGCGCCGGTCTCACTGCCGGGCCGCTGTTCCGGGCCAGCATCAACGGCCGCGGCGGACCGCTGTCCTATGACGCCGCTCACCACTGCTGGCAGAGCTACTGCGCCGCCTCCCGTGTCGAGATCGACATCCACCAGCTGCACCGGAGACCACCGATATGAGACGGCATCGCCGCAGGTCGGCCCTTCGCCAGCGCAGCACGGGGACCGTCTCGGTGAGCGTTCGCCTTACGGAACACCACCGGACCTCCCGAGCGAGAGGCCCGGCGGGGGACGGCGTCCTGCTCCCGAGGTTGTCTCAGACCCCAATGCAGCTGTGAGCTAGATCACGGTTGAGGTTGACCTCGGGTCAGGGTGGAAGCTCGGCGCAGCGGCGCGACGCCGACCCGGACCCAACACCTTCGAAGGGCAGACCACCATGACGATCACCCTTTCCGACCAGGACAAGAGCATCCTGCGGATTGCCGCGTACGGCGCCGTGTCGCTGGTGGCCGCCGCCGGCGCCGCCGGCAAGCCTCACAAGATCGCCACCTCCGGCAGCATCGCGCTGGGGTCGGCCACCGGCCTGATCGGGCATGTGCTCGCCGACTACACCGAGGGCAAGGACCTGACCGGCACGTCCGTGGCCGAGATCGCCGACCGCGTGCTGCCGGCCCTGACCGCGGCCATGAACCTCCTGGAGCAGCAGGATCCGGCCGAGGCCGACAACTTCCGCAGCACCGTCCTCGTCGCTGTCGAGACCGCCCAGACGCACCAGGGCCGGCCGAGCCCCGTCACGGCCGAGATGGCCCTCAAGATCACCCAAGCCCTCGACGTCGCCAGGGTGGCCGTCGCGGACAGCGGGGTCGTGCCGGCAGCCGCGGCCGGGCAGGATCGCCCGGAGCTGCGGAAGGCGATCGAGGAGATCGTCGATTCCGGTTTCCTCGGGATGTCGCTGCGCGTGCGCGATGAGCGGGGCGAGTGGGCCGGCGGCGCCGGGGTGGCCGAGCTGGGCGGGACCGCGAAGCCGCCGGTCAACGGGCATGCCCGGATCGGCAGCAACACCAAGACCTTCACCGCGACCCTGGTGCTGCAACTGGTGGCCGAGGGCAAGATCGAGCTGGACACCCCGGCGGCCGGCTACCTGCCCGAGTTCGGGCTGAACGAGCGGATCACGGTGCGGATGCTGTTGCAGCACACCAGCGGGCTGTTCAACTTCACCGGCGACGACGGCGGCGACGGGACGATGGTGCCGGGGATCCCCGTGCCCTACGGCACCACGGCCAAAGAGTGGGTGGACAACCGGTTCCGCACCTACCGGCCCGAGGAGCTGGTACGGCTGGCGCTGTCCAAGCCGGCCCGGTTCGCGCCGGGGACGGGCTGGAGCTATTCCAACACCAACTACGTGCTGGCCCGGCTGCTGATCGAGAAGGTCACCGGCCGCTCGCTGGCCGAGGAGATGCAGGAGCGGATCCTGGGGCCGCTCGGGCTGTCGGGCACGGTGGTGCCGGACGCCTCGCCGGAGATCCCCGAGCCGCACGCACACTTCTACCACCGCTACGAGGAAGACGGCGAGCAGAAGACGATCGACATCACCCGCCACAACCCCTCCTGGGTCTCCACCGGCGGTGACATGATCTCGACCAGCCAGGACCTGGCCACGTTCATCTCCGCGCTGCTAGGCGGCAGGCTCCTGCCGGCCCCACTGCTGGCCGAGATGTGCACCCCGCACCCCACGGGCATCCCGAACATGGACTACGGGCTGGGAGTGTTCGTCCAGAAAACCGACTGCGGCGGCACCGTCATCACCCACAACGGCGGCCTGGCCGGCTCCGCGGGGATGATGTGCAGCACGCCCGGCGGCGGCAAGACCCTGACCGCCGTACTGAACTGGGTGGACGACGTCGACCTGTCCGTGGCGTCAGCGTTCCAGAACGCCCAGCGAAGGCTCGTCAACGAGGTGTTCGGCGGCGAGCAGGCCGATCCGGCTCAGCCGGCGGACTGAACCCTGTGACCCGTACGCCTCGAAAGGCGACCCCTGCCGGTCGTGCATCAAGGAGAACGCGAACCGGGGCCACCTGCTCGGCTGTGGTCTGCCCGGTCGCCGAGCTCGCGCACAAGGCAGGATTGTGCCGATGAACGGAGTCACGATCGGGCAGGCGGCGGCCTTCGTCGGCGTCACCGTGAAGACGGTGCGGCACTACCACAAGCTCGGCCTGGTGAAGGAGCCGGAACGCGACAGCTCCGGCTACCGCAGGTACGGATCGGCCGAGCTGTTGCGGCTGGTGCAGGTCCGGACGCTGGCCGCCGCCGGGGTGCCGCTGGCCGAAGTCGGGCCCCTGCTCGACGCCGACCCCGCGCTGTTCGCCGCCGCGCTCACCGGCGTCGAGCGGCAGCTCACCGAACGGATCGAGGAGCTGATCGCGCGCCGTGACATGCTGCACCGGCTCGCCGACGGAGACCGGGCCCTGCTGCCCGACCGCGCCGTGGCGCTGCTGCAGCGGCTGTCCGGCTTCGGCTTCCCCGCGGACGAGGTGGCGGCCACCAGGGAGGGCTGGGTGCTGGCCAGAACCCTGGTCCCGGAGGGCTTCGACGACTACCTCACCCATGTCGAGCACGCCCTCGACGACCCCCGCTTCGTCGCGTTGATCAAGCGCGCCACCGAAGCCACGACCTGGGAGCCGGACGACCCGCGCATCGCCGACCTCGCCACCGCCATCGCCGACCACTTCCTCGCCAACCCCGCACACCTGAAGATCGTGACCGGCCTGCAAGCCCGCACCGACGCCGCGGCCCGGTACCACCTGATCGCCCACCACGGCGAAAAGCAGGGATCGGCCACTGCCCGGGGGGTCGCGCTCATCGAGGCCAAACTCCGCGCCGCGGGCATCCATACCCCCAGACCAGACACCCACTGACCGCGGCCGGTCCTGGGTCCTTCGGCCCGGGGACCGGCCGGGATCTGCCGGCGGACACCGCTGGAGCGGCTCGTGCCGCGCTGGATGCATCTCCTCAGCCATCCACGCGCCCTTCCAAGGAGCGGCCAAAAGGACAGAATCGCGCAGCCAGGCCGGGCACGATGGTCCTCGCTGATCGCCTCCCATGGTCGTGGTGCGCCTGGCCACGCTCGGCGCTGACGGAGCGAGCGGGCGGGTTCTTCAGCGCGGGAGGCCCGGTGTCCTGGTAACGGTCAGGTGAGGAGGCCGACCACCTGACTGGCTCGGCCTAGATGCGCATGGGCCCGCGCCCTCATCGTGGGTTCACCGACAACAAGACCTGAACGATTCCGCCTGGGCCCGTCCGCATCAACATGTCGGAGTGCGAGTCAGCAGGTCCCCAGTCGCCAACTTGCTCCGGAAGGCTGTCGGTGTTCAGGGTGAGTTGTCGATTTCCGCTGGGTCGGCGGATGTGGCGTCAGCCTGGGCCGCCGCCGAGGCTGACCTCATTGCCGCGCGTGTCCCTGTACGTCACCTTGGTCACGCCACCGTCGTACGTCTCGCGCTTCGCGGGCCCGATGCCTCGCCGAGCGACCTGGGCGACCCGTTCGTCAAGATCGTCGACGAACGACAGCACCAGGGCGTTCCCCGCCCGTGCGGGATCCTGCACGATGTAGACGTACCGGTTCTCGGCCACCTCCGACGCCGCCTCGATGTCGTTCGGCAGAAACGAGGGCGGCCCAACACGATCGTCTTCGCAGGCTCCGCCGTCGCCCTCGCCGCCGTCTCCTTCTGACCACCCCACAGAGAACCGCTCAAGACCTACTCATTGCCGGTTCGGGCGGACCTCTGCTGGGCTGGGCGGCGACAGCGCGGTCGAGACTCGGCAGACGGCGACCCGGCCGCTGGAGAACACCTCCATCAGTTCGGCGATGGTGTGGTCGCCGGTGGCGTGCATCCGTACGAGTTCAGCTTGCCGGCGTGTGGTGGGCTTGGCTGATCATCCTTCGAGTTTGCCGCGGGAGCGGGCGATGGCCATGCCCTCACGGGAGCGCATCTCGAGCAGGTCGGCCTCGAACATGTTCGCCACCCAGTCGCAGGTCGCCGGCTACTTGCTGGAACGCGCGCCCGCGGCCGGAGTGCCGCCGCTTTCGTCGCTGGGGACGAGGTCCATGGCGGACACAAGCTGCGCACCCGCATCCGCGCCCTGGACCTGGTCTATGTGCTGGCCGTCCGCTCCAGCACCACGGTAAGCACTCACTGCCGCCGTGGTGTCGCAAGTCGCCCAAGGTGTCCGAGGTGCTGCCGCTGCTCTACCTGCACGGCCTGTCATCGGGGGACTTCGTGCCCGCGCTGGAGCAGTTCCCCGGTTCGGCGGCCGGGCTGTCGGCGGCGACCGTGATCCGGCTGACCAGGCAGTGGCAGGACGACCACGGACATCGATCACGACAATGACAATGGCTATCGTTTCGCATCTCCTCTGAGAGAGGCACAGCCATGCAGTTACGCATCGGCGTCGCGCTCACCGCGCTCACGCTCGCCCTGGCCGGGCCGGCCCCTGCCTCGGCCGGCAGCCTCCATCACCGGGTCGTCCTGTCAAGGCCGGTGCGGCCGGCGGAAAGTGCTAGCGCTCCGCGCAGGCGGCGCAGATCCCGTAGACCTCTTCGGCCCTGAAGCCGTCCACGAGGTCCTTCTCCTCCCGTTCCGCCACCAGCCCGCAGACGCGGCAGACGAGATGGTGGTGCTCGGCGGAGCCGCACAGCCGGTACACGGCCTCTCCCGCGTGGGTGAAGGCGTGGACCAGCCCCGCCTCCGTCATCGAGGCGAGAGCGCGATAAACGGTGGTGAGCCCAGTCCTCTCACCGCGGTCCTGCAACTCGGCGTGGACACGCTGCGCGGAGACGGGCAGCCGATGTGCGGCCAGGGCATCGAGCACGAGCAGCCGCTGGTTGGTCGCCCGGATGCCCACCGCCGCCAGTATCGGCTCCCATCGCTCCGTGTCGGCCATGCTCCTCTACTCCCCGGCGGACGGGCTCGTCTCAGACGGGCGCTTCGGTGACGCACCACAGCCCGGGACCGGCTGGGCCGGTGGCACCGGCGCGCAGGCCGTGGCCGGAAAGCTCGGACATGAGCCTGTCCTGGCCGACGGCCCACCAGGCGTGCTCGGCGGCGGAGCGCTCGTACGGGTCCTTCATCTCTCCTCCAGATTCACTACGGGGGCGAACGGATCGTCGTAGCGGGCCCATGCCGCGGCGCCCGGCAGGACGTCGCCCTGGTCGATGAGGCAGGAGTCGAGCAGGGCGCAGAGGCGGTCGCGGTCGATGTCGGGTCCGGTGAAGACCAGGTGCTGGACACGGTCACCGATGATCGGATTCCAGTCCAGGGCGGCTGCGGTCCGGCGGGCCGGGGAGACCAGCTCCCAGGCGGCCTCCGGCAGCGCCGCCAGCCACGGCCCGGCGTCCTCCACCGAGGCGGCTCCGGCCACGGCGTCCCAGGCCAGCATGCGTTCGTGCCGGCTGGCCAGCCAGAACCGGCCACGGGAGCGGACTGTGGTGCTGACGAGCTCGTCCATGGCGGCGAACAGGCGGCCGGGGTGCAGCGGGCGCAGCCGGCGCCAGACGACGGTGGTGACCTCGCCGGTCTGAGCATCGCCCGGCAGCTGGGCGGTGGCCGGGTCGAGGCGTTCGGCCAGCTCGTATACGTCCAGCGCGGGACCGGCGACGTCGGGAGTGGCGACGACGGGCGTGTGCGGGCTCAGGTGGCCGAGGACGGCTGCCGCCAGCTCGGCGTCCTCGGCGTCGCCGCCGTGCAGGGACAAGCTGGCGGCGTACTCGATCTGGCGGGCCAGCACCTCGGCCAGGTGGCGCTGGTCGCCGGGCAGCGCGGCCTGGGGCGTGTCAGCCAGCCGGTCGCCGCGGCAAAGGTCCACCGGCAGGTGCTCGGCGTCCAGCGCCGTGTGCACACAGGTCAGCTGGAACCGGCTGATACGGGCCAGGGTCTCTGCCAGCGGGCGTGGCTCGATCGAGTCCCAGAGGTCGATGATCAGCAGCGGTGCGCCGGGGGTGTGGCGGAGAACGTCGTCGCGGATGGTGCAGGTGGCGCAGCCGTGCAGAAGCTTCACCTCGGTACGGTCCAGGATGCCGGAGGCGTCACGGACCACGCGCTCCACCCGGCCCGCGGCGAAGGCGTGATGGATCGCGACCGCGCCCGGACGGCGGTGCAGGAGCTGATCGACCGCGGCGGTCCTGGCGTCGCTGTAGAGGCCCGCGACCAGGGCGAGGTTCATGCGCCGGGCCGGGAGGCGCAGAGCGGCGGGGCGGTGTCCTGGTAGCCGGTCCGGTCGACGTCCGGGAGCGGGCCGGGCTGCTTGCGCGGGGCGCGGCGGGTCTTCACGCGGTCTCCTTGAGGGTGAGGATGGGTGCGAACGGGTCGTCGAGGTGGGCGCCCGGACCGGCTGCTTCCTCCTCGGAGGTGAGCAGGCAGGAGTCGAGCAGGGCGTGGAAGCGGGCCGGATCGAGGTCGGGGCCGGTGAAGACCAGGTGCTGGGCGCGGTCGCCACGCTCGCCGTCCCAGTCGAGGGCCGCGGCCGCGCGGCGGGCGGGGGAGACCAGCTCCCAGGCGGCCTCGGGCAGCGCGGCCAGCCAGGGGCCGGTGTCCTCGACCGAGACGATGCCGGCGACGGCGTCCCAGGCCAGCAGGCGGTCGGGGCAGGTGGCCAACCAGAAGCGGCCGCGGGAGCGTACGGACTCAGTGACCAGCTCGTCCACGGCCTCGAAGAGGCGGGCCGGATGCAGCGGGCGGCGGCTCTGCCAGACGGTCGTGACGATCTCCTCGGTCCGGCCGTCGCCGGGTAGCTGGGCGGTGGCCGGGTCCACGCGGTCGGCCAGGTCGCCGGCGCACACCCGAGCGCCGGTGACCGGGGGCAGGGCGTCGATCCGGTGAACCGGAGTGAAGGGGGCGAGGTGGGCGAGCACGCGCCGCGACAGCTCGTGGTCGTCCTCGTCGCCGCCGTGCAGCACCAGGGCGGTCGCGTATTCGAGTTGCCGGGCCAAGACCTCGGCCAAGTAGCGCTGGTCGCCGGCGGCCGCGCGCTTGCCGACCGTGCTGAGGCGCTCGCCGCAGGTGATGTCATCGGGCAGGGCCGCGGCGTCGAGCGCGGTCAGGACGCCGGTGAGCCGCAGCACGTCACTGGCCTCGTCGCAGTTGAGGGCCTCGGCCACCGAACGGGGCTCCACCGAGTCCCACAGATCCACGATCAGCGGCGCAGCGCCTGGCGCGAGCCTGACGAGCTGGGGGAGCAGGTCCTCGCGCACGGTGCAGGTGACGCAGCCGTGCGCGAGCCGCACCTCGGCCGTTTCGAGCAGGCCCGTCGCGTTGCGGACGCTCCGGCGGACGCGGTCGTGTCCGATCTCCGTCAGGTCGTGGTGAACGGCGACCGAGCCGCGATGGCCGGCGAGCAGCCGTTCGACGGCAACGGTACGGGCCGCGGCGTGCAGGCCCCCGACGAGGACGACTGGGGTTGGCACGAAGCCTCCAGATGCTGGAATGAAAATCGTTGTCGTTATCATGACATACGACCACCCACGGAAAGGAACAGATTTGGCTAGAAATGAGGCGCACTCCGTGATCGAGCTCTGGCCCGCGGCGGGCACGGCGTCACCGACGAGCACGTCTTCATCACCGGAAGGAAGACCGGAGACGCCAACTGATGGAATCTCGTGAATCCCGCCCGCCGCTGCCCGACGGCGACCTGTCCTTCCTCGCGGCACCGGACGAACTCGCCGACTGGCGGCCGGTGCTGGCCTACGAGGCCGCCGCCGAGGCCGGGGTCCTGGCGGCATACCCGGCCGGGCCGAGGTGCTTGCCGGGCGATGCGAGCTCGACCCCGCCGCGCTGCGTGCCGTGCTCGGGAAGCTCACTGTCTGGGAGGTGCTCGCCGAGGACGCGGACGGTACGTACCGCCCCGGCCCGCGCTTCCCCGTCCCACCCGGGGACGCCGTGCTCCTGCGGCACGCGGCCACCATCAGGCGCTGGGCGCTGCTGCTCGGCCCGCGCCTGCGTGACCGGACCGCCCTGCCGGAGGGACTGCCTGCCCGGCCGGCACCGCCGTCCCGTGCCGAACCGGACCTGCTCGCCATCAACGCCCGCCGGCTCACCGCGCCGATGGTCGACGTCTGCCTGCGGCACTTCCCCGAGGCCCGGAGGGTGCTCGACCTCGGCGGCGGGCACGGGGAGCACGCACGTGAGTTCGCGCGCCGCGGCCTGCGGGCGACCATGCAGGACCTCCCCGAACTGATCGGGATCGCCGAGGAACGCGGCCGGTTGAAGGCGGCCGGCGTCGAGCTCTTCGCCGGCGACCTGCGGACCACGTTGCCGCCCGGCCCCTTCGACCTCGTGTTGTGCGCGGCCGTCACCAACATGTTCGACGCGGTGGTGAACCGCGACCTCTACCGCCGGCTGCGTATGCTCATCGCCCCCGGCGGCGGCTTGGCGCTCGTCACCTACATGCGCGGCCGGGACGAGGTCACCGCCAGCTTCGGCCTCCAGATGTTGGTGTGGACCGACGGCGGCCGCCCGTACCTCCACGCTTCCGTGAGCCGTGGGCTGGAGCAAGGGTCCACCCCGGTAATGCCGAGGGCGCCAATCTGCCGAGGACCGGAAACATGCTGACGGCCTACGAGGCTGCGGTTGTGCGGGGGTTCCCGGGCGGTGCCCAGCAGGGGCCGACGATAAAGGCGGCGGCGATGGCGGTGAGGCTGCCGGCACGGTCATGCGCTGGGGCGGGAGGCGTAGGGGAGCAGGGCCATCTCGCGGGCGGTCTTGATGGCCCTGGCGATCTGACGCTGCTGCTGCACGGTGACTCCGGTGACGCGGCGGCTGCGGATCTTGCCGCGGTCGGAGATGAACTTGCGCAGCAGCGCGGTGTCCTTGTAGTCGATGCGGTCGACGTTCAGCAGCGGGGTGGGCTTCTTGCGCGGGGCGCGGCGGGTCTTCACGCGGTCTCCTTGATGGTGAGGATGGGGTCGAAGGGGTCGTCATAGCAGGCCCAGGTGTCCGGGCCGACCGCTTCCTCCTCCTCGGTGAGCAGGCACGAGTCGAGCACGGCGGTGAGCCGCAGGATCTCGTCGCAGTCGGTGGCCTCGGCGGCCGATCGTGGCTTGACGACGTCCCACCGGTTCACGACCAGCGGCGTCGCGACGGGCGCCAGTCTGACGAACGAGGGAGGGTTCTCGCGTGTTCGAGGGTGCGGGCCGTGGCGTGCGGGCTCGCGACGAGGACGACGGGGGCGGCCAACGAACCTCCGGTTGCTGCGATGATAATCGTTTTCGTTATCATGGCACAGCTCAGCAAGTAGAAAGGAACCCCTTTGACTAGAAACGAGGTGCGACCCGTGATCAAACTCAGGTCCACGGCCGGCACCGGCTACACCTACGTGACCAGGAAGAATCGGCGGAACACCCCCGACCGGCTCGCCCTCCGCAAGTACGACCCCGCCATCCGCCGGCACGTGCTGTTCAGGGAGGAACGATGAAGAAGGGCATCCACCCCGACTACCGCCCGGTCGTCTTCCGCGACCCGGGTGCGGACTTCGCGTTCCTCACCCGCTCGACGATCGGCAGCGACAAGACCATCGAGTGGACCGACGGCAAGACGTACCCGGTGGTGGACGTCGACGTGTCCTCGGCGAGCCACCCGTTCTACACCGGCCGCAACCGCGTCCTGGACACCGCCGGCCGCGTCGAGCGGTTCAACCAGCGCTACGGAAGGACCTGATGTCCGCGCACTGCCAGCTCACCGGCGTCAAGCCGGTCTTCGGCAACTACGTCTCGCATTCGCACCGCCGCACCCGGCGCCGCTGGAACCCCAACATCCAGCAGCGCCGCTACTGGCTGCCGAGCGAGGACCGCTTCGTCAAGCTCACGGTCAGCACCCGCGCGATCAAGACCATCGACAAGATCGGCGTCGAGGCGGCCGTCGTGCGGATCCGCGCCAGGGGAGAGAGGGTCTGATGGCCAGGAAGAGCAAGATCGCCGCCAACGAGCGGCGCAAGGCCGTCGTCGCCCGTTACGCCGAACGGCGTGCCGAGCTGAAGGAGACCATCCGCACCGGCACCCCGCAGGAGCGGGCCGACGCCGTGCGGGAGCTGGCCCGCCAGCCGCGCGACGCCAGCGCCACCCGGGTGCGCAACCGCGACTCCGTCGACGGCCGCCCCCGCGGGCATCTGACCAAGTTCGGGCTTTCCCGCGTGCGATTCCGCGAGATGGCGCACCGCGGCGAACTGCCCGGCATCACGAAGGCGAGCTGGTAGCCATGGCCGTGCCCAAGCGCAAGACCTCGCGCAGCAACACCCGGCACCGCCGCAGCCAGTGGAAGGCCGCCGTCCCGGACCTCGTCCCGATCACCGGCAACGGGCGGGAGCTGCTCGTCCCGCGCCGTCTCGTCCGCGCCTACCAGCGCGGGCTGATCACGGCCAGATGAGGTGACCCGGCCGCAGGGGCGATCGGCAGGGCGCGTAGGCCCGTCGCCCCTGCGGCCGGCACGTGCGGACACCACGCGAACGCGCGGCAGGGGCCAGAAGGCCGCGTCCGGCGGGCAGCAGCGCCGGCCCGATCGGCACGCAGCCCGCAGCGGCGCCCGGCGGTGACCGATGAGCACCGCCACGGAACGGCCCGTGCGGGACCGCGGTCGGCGTCTCCCGGGCGGCCGAGCTGGCATCGAGCGGCTGGCGATGCCGACCAACGGCAACGCCGGCGCCGCCGGGGCGCTGTACGGCGCCCGTGCAGGGCTGGCCGCCACGGTCGTCATGCCGGTGGACGCGCCGGAGATCACCCGGCGCGAGTGCGTGGCGTCGGGCACGGACCTGCACCTGGTGGACGGCCTGATCAGCGACGCGGGGCGGATGGTCGGTGAATGGGCCGCGGCCTCGGGCGGCCGGGTCTTCGACACCTCGACCCTCAAGGAGCCGTACCGCATTGAGGGCAAGAAGACGATGGGCATCGAGATCGCCGAGCAGCTCGGCTGGCGCACACCCGACGTGATCCGCTACCCGACCGGCGGCAAGGTGGGCCTGATCGGCATCCACAAGGCGCTGAACGATGGGCTGGATCGAGGGCCCGCCGCCTCGGCTGGTCGCCGTCCAGGCCGAGGGCTGCGCGCCGATCGTACGCGCGTTCGAGCGGGCGCGAGGGAGAGCCGGCGCTGGGACGGCCCTGGAGGGGGCGTTCGTCTGTCCTGAGAGTGCGGCGGCCTTCGCCGCGGCCCGCAAGCTGCGCGCGTCCGGGTGGTTCGGCCGGGACGAGCAGGCCGTGGTGCTGAACACCGGTGCCGGCCTGCAGTATCCGGGCACCATTCCTGTGGACGCGCCGGTCCTGGGCGTGGACGCGCACCTGGTCTGACATAGAGGAGAACGGCTCCTGACCGCGCCGCAGCGCTCACGCGGGCTCGCGGGCGGCGTGATCATGCCCTGCGCCAGGCCGATGTTGATGAAGATGAGGATCATCAGGCCGCGGGCGTTCATGAGCGCCCCCACCGCGTACGACTCCCGCCAGCCGGACGGCGAGCCGGGCGTCGGCGGGGTGCGTGACGCCCTTGAGCACGATCGGCAGCGAGGTCATCTCCCTGAGTCGGCCGAGGTGCTCCCACGACAGCTCCGGCCACATGACGATCGGCCGCACCCGGTCGCCGACGCGCAGGTTCTCGCAGCGCAGGTGCCCGGGCAGGTCGTGGAAACCGTGACGCAGCTCCCGCTCGCGCAGCCCGAGCGCGGGCGAGTCCACGGTGACGACCAGCGCCGTGCATCCGGCCGCCTCCGCGCGGCGCACGAGCGTCTCGGTGAAGGCCAGGTCAGGCTGGATGTAGAGCTGGAACCAGGGCTCCGCCCCTGGCGCCGCCGCCGCGACGTCCTCGACGGCGACGGCGGCCGCCATGCTGACGATCATGATCGTCTCGGCGGCGGCCGCCGCCCGCGCGGTGGCCCGCTCGCCCTCGGGGTCGGCGAGCCGGTGGAACGCGGTCGGCGCCACCAGGACGGGCACGGCCGCGCGGCTGCCCAGCAGGGTCACGCCCGTCTCCAGCTTCCCCGCGCCGCGCAGTACTTTCGGCAGCAGGGAGAGCCGCCCGAACGCCGCCTCGTTGGCCCGCACGGTGACCTCGTCACCGGCGCCGCCGGCGAAATAGTCGTAGTGCGCGGGTTCGAGGCGCTCGCGGGCCGCGGCCTCGATGTCGCGCAGGGACCGGCCCTTTATCAGGCGGTGACCGGAGAGGCGGTCCGGCGGGCGAAGAAGGCCCGGAGCGGCTCGACGTGGACCTCCGGCGAGGTCCACTCGTTCTCCAGGTTCTCCGTGATGTGATGGGCGACGGGCGGCTCCCCGGGAACGTGGTGCCGCACGACGGGGTGCAGGTAGTGGCCCTCGTGGGCGCGGGCCGAGTCGTTCTGGCCGATGCGGCCGACCTCGATGTCGAAGGGGTCGATCCTGTCGTGGTCGGGGCCGTACTCGAGGGTGATCGAGAAGTGGCCGCGGTCGCCGATCGGCGGGCCCTGCAGGTCGTACGGCACCTCCTCCAGGTAGCGGGCGCCACTGGAGCGGATACCGTCGCCGTCGAGCACGATGACGTCGGCCAGCGTCGCGAACTGCTGCCACAGCGCCGACGTGCGGTTGACCCGCTCGATCACCGCCGCCGCGAGCGCCGCCGGGTCGGCGGGCAGTTCCCTGGCGGGCCACGGCACGGCGTGGTGACGAGACTCCATGACGCGGTGCAGCGCGCGCACGCCGTACCGGAAGCCGTGGATGAAGCCGCTGGTGCCCCGCTTGAAGTCGCGCGACTGGGACAGCGTGCCGGCGACGTACAGGCCCGGCACGTTGACCGACTCGTACGCGGGCGTCAGCGCCGGGAACCTGTCGTCGATCACCAGTTGGGGGCGGCACTCGTCGGCGAAGATCGAGGCGTCGAAGCGGAACCCGGTGCAGACGATCACCCGGTCGTACGGGATGTCCTTGGTGACCTCGTTGACCCGGGCGAAGGACACGGTCACCAGGTAGGTGCCGTCCGCCTGCCGCTCGATCCGCTTGACGTCGCCGTCGAGCACGGCGTTCTGGGACTTGAGCTGGTAGGTGTCGAGGAAGTTGTTGTTGACCGCGCGCAGGCGGCCGACGAAGTGGGTGCGCCAGGCCATGCGTACGGGATGCGGCCCCGCGACGTGGATCACCGCGGCCGTCTCCATCAGGTTGTCGGCCGTCTCGAACGCCGAGTTGCCCTTGCCGATGATGAGCACCCGCTGGTTCAGGTAGCCGGACGGGTCGGTGGGGGCGGCGCCGTACGTCTCGGCCGCCTCGATGCCCGGAACGGGCGGGATGTTGGGCAGGGACACGCCGGTCGCGACGATCACTCGCCTGGCCGCGTACGTGCGGCCCGACGCGTCGCTCACCCGGAAGCCGCCGTCCTGGCGGCCGACGCGGACCACCCGGGAGTCGTAGGCGATCCGCAGCCCGCACGCATGGGCGAAGTCCTCGAGATAGCGCGCTCGATCGCGTACGGGAACAGCGGCCGCCCGTCGTCCTCCGGGATCACCGCGGTGCCGCCGCCCAGCAGGCACGGCGCCAGGAACTCCATCACCACCAGGCTCGCCAGCGTGCCGGACAGCAGGTAGCGCGCGAAGCCCCTGGCGAAGGCCCTCGCCAGGGGCGACCACACGCGCGGCTGCCAGGCCCAGTGCGCGTTGAGCGCGCGGTAGGTGATCGCGCACGCCTTCGGCCGGCGTTTCGGCCGTACGGGGACGAGGTCCCTGAAGGCGGCGCTCGAACTGCTGGGGTACGGCCCCGGCTACCACATGCCGGCGGTCATCGCGGAGCCGTACCAGGTCGGGCAGTGGCTCGACGTCGGCGACCCCGCCCGCTGGTACGACAGCGCGTCATCGACGGCCGCGACCACGTCATCGGGGTCTTCGAACCATCGCCGAGGTCGAGAAGACGATCCCGGGCCGGGCGCCTGGTGGTCTACGCGGACAGGAACCACTGTGTCCCTCGGCGTGCCGGTGCCCGAGGTGCCGTACCCGCAGGTCAACGAGCCGGCGGCGGTCTGCCGCAAGCGCCCGCGCCGGTGGTCACGGCTGATCCTGGGCGGGCGCTGAGGACGCCCAGCCCTCCCTCCTCGCCAGTCTGCGCGCCGTCCTGATCAGGGCGGTCACCGCGGGCGACGGGTCGCGCTCCCAGGAGAGCCGTAGCTCGATCGGCGCCAGGTCGTCGGTGAGCGGCAGGCAGGCGATCCCGCCGGGCAGCTGGCGACCCAGGGACCGGGGCAGCAGCATGAAGCCGTTGTCGCTCAGGCTGACGTTGAGGTTGCGCAGGCTGGGCAGCGGGTTCTCCCAGACGTCGAACTCCTCGCCCGTGCCGCCGAGCGCCGCCAGGACCGCGTCGTGGTAGCGGGGGGCGAAGCGCCGGGGGAAGAAGCGCAGCGTCTCGCCGCGCAGGTCGCGCAGGCTCACCTCCGCCCGGCCGGCCAGCCGGTGACCGGCCCCCACGACCGCGAGGAAGTCCTCCGACCGCAGCACCAGCGACGACCACGTCGCCGGCGCCGGCAGGTGCCTGCCCAGCAGCACGTCCAGCTCCCCGCCGGCGACGGCCGCCGCCAGCTCGGCGTCCCACGCCTCGCGGGCCTCGACCCGGATGCCGGGGTGGCGGGCGCGCATCGCGGCGAACAATTTCGGCATCTCGTCGAACGCTGTCGTCACCGCGTAGCCGACCCGCACCGCGCCGTGATCGATTCCGGCGGCCCTGCGGGTGCGCTCGACGGCCTCCTCGGCACCGGCCAGCACCTGGCGGGCCGACTCGACGAACACGTGGCCCGCCTCGGTGAGCCGGGTCGGCCGCCGGTGGAAGAGCGTGACGCCCAGCTTCCGTTCCAGCTCGCGAACCTGTCTGCTGAGCGGCGGCTGGGTCATGTGCAGCCGTTCCGCGGCGCCCTCGAAGCTGCCCGCCTCCGCGACCGCAATCACGTAGCGCATCATGCGCAGATCAACCGGCATACCTGAAAGGTATCTCGCCGGTCCAGACCGGACTTGGCCTTACGCCACGTATCCACGCGAGCATCCCTGTATGAGCGAGAAGTCGTGGGCGCCCACGCGGCGCCAGCTGATGATGACCGGCGGGCTCGGCGTCCTCCCCCTGGGAGCGGCCGCCGCCACCACGTCCGGCGCCGCCGCGGCGCCGGACGATCTGATCAGGCGTACGGTGCCAGGAACGAGCGAGCGGCTGCCCGCCATCGGCCTCGGCACGTTCATGACCTTCGACACCCTTTCTGAACGGCGGCGAGAGCGGATCCGGGAGGTGGCCAGGCGGCACTGGCGGGCGGGCGGCAGGGTGTTCGACTGCTCGCCGCTGTACGGCAGATCGGAGGTCACCCTCGGCGACGTCGCCGAGGACCTGCGGATCAACGACCGGATGTTCCTGGCGGGCAAGGTCTGGTCGACCGGCGACCACCTCTGGGACGACGGCCACGCCGCCGCCGGCCTGCGGCAGACGGTGAGGCGTATGTCGCTCGACCGGCCGGTCGACCTCATGCAGTGTCACAGCCTCGTCAATGTCGACGTGATCGTCCCCCTGCTGCACGCCTGGAAGAAGGAAGGCCGTATCAGGCACCTCGGCGTGACCCACCACGACCCCGCCTACTACCCCCTGGTGCAGAGCTGGGTTGAGCGCGCCCGGCTGGACGTCGTCCAGGTGCACTACTCGATCCACACCCGAGTGGCGGAGGAACGGCTCATCCCGGCGGCGGCCGACAACGGCACCGCCGTGCTGGTGAACATGCCGCTGGAGAAGGCGCGGCTGCACCACATCGTCCAGGGGCGGCCCCTGCCCGACTTCGCCAAGGAGCTCGGGATCAGCACCTGGTCGCAATATTTCCTGAAATGGGTGATCGCCAACCCGGCGGTCACCTGCGCCCTTCCCGCCACCTCCGACCCCGCTCACGTCGCCGAGAACGTCGCCGCCATGCGCGGCCCGCTCCCCGACGCCGCCATGCGCGAGCGTATGGTGCGGCACATGGAGACGATCCCGGGGTTCGACCAGGTGGCGACGATGCCGTGGTACCCGGGCAAGAGCTACTCGGGCGTGGTCTCTCGCGCGCAGGCCGCCGTACGGGAGCGCAGCCCGTGGTGGCCCTCGTGAGGCCGCTCGGCGGGATCAGAGGGCGGTGAGGAGGGCGTCGATCCTGGTGGGGGCCAGCGGCACGGATCGAGCGGGCGGGGGAGAACCCCCACGGCCGCAGCCGGTCGGACCCGGTGTAGGGTGCGGCGGATGAGCGGACGTGGAGTTCTTGTCACCGGCGCGTCGCGAGGCATCGGACGCGCGATCGCGGCGGCCTTCGCCGCCCAGGGAGATCGGGTCGCGATTCACCACCGCGACTCCGCGAAGGAGGCCCAGAGCCTGCTCGGCGAGCTGCCGGGCCAGGATCATGTGGTCGTCCAGGCCGACCTGGCCGACCCCGACGGCGTGCGGCGCATGGTCGACGAGGCGGCGCGGGCTCTGGGCGGCATCGACGTCCTGGTCAACAACGCCGGGCTCTTCCTCCACCACCCCATCGCCGAGATGACCTACGAGCAGTGGCAGGACGCCTGGCGGCGGACGCTCGACGTCAACCTGACGGGCGCGGCCAACGCCACCTGGTGCGCGATCCAGCACATGCCCGCCGGAGGCCGGATCGTCAACGTCTCCTCGCGCGGCGCCTTCCGCGGCGAGCCCGACAGCCCCGCCTACGGCGCGAGCAAGGCGGGGCTGAACGCCTTCGGCCAGTCACTGGCCATCGCGCTCGCCCCGCGGGGCATCGCGGTGGCCTCGGTGGCGCCCGGGTTCGTCGAGACGGACATGACGAACGAGCACCTCAAGGCGCCGCGCGGCGACGCGATCAGGTCGCAGAGCCCGTTCGGACGGGTGGCGCGGCCGGAGGAGATCGCGGGGGCCGTGTTGTACCTGGCGTCGCCGTCGGCCGAGTGGGCCAGTGGCACGGTGCTCGATGTGAACGGCGCCTCATACCTTCGCTGACAAGCCACCCCAAATTTCATGATCTCCGTGAATCAGGCGGTTATTGTGAATTTCTCGGGACACTTCGGAAACTCGCTTCGAAGGGGACGGTGTGGCCAAGGGGTGCTTGTACGCGCTGACATCCGTCGCGGGATGCGCGACGCTTTTCGTGCTCGGCTTCGTTCTCTACGTCAACCTCGGATCAGGCGTCCTGCTCCTCGCCCTGCTGATGGCACCCATCGGCCTGTGCGGACTGGTCGTCGCGCACGACGTCATGAACCACCGGGCCGTCAACGCCAACGAGCGGCTGCGGCTCGCCCGTGAGCGTGACCGGGTCCGGCGTACCGTCGACCTCGTCACCGACCCCTCCCTCACCGAGGTCGAGCGCCTGGCCGTGATCGACTGCTTCATCCCCAGGCTGGGACGGAACCCGGCGCGGTCGCCGTACCGTGACAGGTTCGTGGCGGTGGACGACCTGTCCCCGCCGTCACGCGCCCTCCTGGAACGCGCCAGAGCAGCCGTCATGTCCGTCTACACCTCCCAGGTCATGCAGCGGCGGCTGCTGGACGATCTGGCCAACGAGACGCTGTTACCGAGGCAGCTCTGGGAGATCGCCATGCTCCTGCGGGTGCAGACGCACCTGCAGGAGGAGCAGGACCAGGCCCGCCAGGGACGCGTCACCCCCGAACTGCTGGCCGTGCTCGAACCCCAGCAGGAGGCACTGCGCCGCTCCGTCGCGTCGGTGACGGCCAGGGTGGAGAGCCTGGAGCGCTACGCCGGGCGGGTCCAGGAGGCCGACGCCGCCCTGCGGGCCATAGACGCCCTGGGCAACAACCACAAGTACCGGGCGCTGCTGGCCCACACCGATGACACCGACGGGCTGCGCGAGCTCGAAGCCCAGGGGGACACAGTGCAGGAGACCCTGACCAGGAGCGTCCGTGACGCCATCGAAGCGGGCCAGACCCTCGAACCAGGCCCGCCCGCCTGAGCCGGCGACCACGGTCACGTGAGCCGGCGTTCCAGCAGGAGCGCTCCCCGGTCCGCCAGCAGCGAGCCGCACCACTCGCGCAGATCCGCCGGGTTGGGCCCGCGCACCTCGCCCTCGCCCAGCAGGTCGGCCCAGTCGAGCAGGGACTCGGCCAGCATGAGCGGCACCCCACGCCGCTCGTGCACCTCGGCCGCCGCCTCGAAATGCTCGGAGGCCCGCCGCGGATCCCCCATGGTGACGCGCAGGTGCGCCAGGTAGTGGTGCCCGCAGTGGTGCGCCACCGTACCGTGCCCGAACGTCTCGCCGTCGGCCGCCAGCGCGTCGTACAGCCGCCCGGCCAGCTCGGCCCGCTCCAGCCGGGACGCGGCCACCGCCAGGTTGTCGAGAGCGGGCCGGTAGGCCATGTTCCGTGGCGGCTCGGGCCCCAGGCCGGCCAGGATGCGGTCGAGCAGGGGAGCGGCCTCCTCGTCGCCCAGCTCGCACAGGAAGCGCAGCACCGCGTGCACCGGGTCGACGCGCGGCGCCTGGGCGGCTCGCCGCAGCCGGTCGCCCAGCTCCCACAGCCGCCCCTGCAGCCGCCGGATCTCGCCGATCTGCTCGGCGTAGATGGCCACGGCCTCCAGGCGGCGGCCGATCTCCGAGCCGAGCCGCATGGCGGACTCCGCCTCGGCCTCGGCCTGCGCCAGGTCGCCCTGCATGAGGGTCAGCCCGGCCCTGGAGTAGCCGATGATCCAGTTGAGCTGGGGTTGCGCCAGCCGGCGCGCCAGCTCGTCGGCCTGGTCGAGCAGCGTCGCCGCCCTGGCCGCGTCGCCGCTGTCGAGCACCGGGGGCGTGCGCTGCACGTACGCGTGGAACAGCGCGAGGTCGTCGCCCGTCCTGCGGGCGGCCTCCAGCATCTCGTCGCCGTCACGGTGCCGCTGGTGCAGCGGGTCGGCGGGGATGATCGTCAGGCTGCGCAGCCCCAGCACGCCGGCCAGCGTGCGCGGGTCACCGGACTTGCGGGCCAGCGCCACCGCCTCGTCGCTCAGCGCGAAGCGCCGCTCCCCGTCGGGCGCCCAGATCAGCTCCGAGGCGAGCTGGGCGGCCAGGAGCGCCCTGGTGCTGATGTCGGTGGAGTCGACCAGCCGCCGCGCCTCGGTCAGCAGGGCGATGCGCTGCGTGTCGGGCGCCGCCGAGATGGTGGAGAAGCCGCGGTCGCCGCCGAGCGCGGCCATGACGATCAGGTCGTGGCGCTCGCACTCCCTGGCCAGGTCGGCCGCCCGCACCAGGGTCTGCCTGGCCTCCGGATGGCCCGCCAGCCACATCGCCCTGCCACATTCCATGAGCAGCTCAGCGCGCCGCTCTTGCGTGGTGCCGGGGAAGTCGCCGAGCAGGTCGAGCACCCGCTGGTACCAGGTGACGGCCTCGCGGTGGGCCAGCCCGGCCAGCGCGTGCTGCGCCGCGCGCACCGCCGCCTCCGCCGCCGCGCGCATCCGGGCGGGATCGCGGCCGTGCTCGGCGGCGGCCAGCAGATGGGCGGCCACGACGTACGGCCGGGACTCCATGGCGTTCGGGTCGGTTCGCGACAGCGCGTCGGCCACCCGGCCGTGCAGCAGCCCGGCGCGCGGCGCGGACAGGTTGCCGTAGAGGGCGTTCCTGGTCAGCTCGTGCGAGAAGTGGCAGGAGCCGCCCTCGGACATGCTCACCAGGCCCGCGCCCATCGCCTCCTCGACGGCGGCCACGAACCGCGCCTCGTCGAGGTCTAGCCCGGCCCGCAGCTCGGCCGGCTCCATACGCTCGCCGACGGCCAGCAGGTTGACCAGGTCACGCGCGTCGGGAGGGAGCTGCGCCATGCGCGCCACGACCATCCTGGACACCGAGTCGGGCACGGCCAGCGCGTCGAGGTCCTTGCCCGTGGCCAGCTCTCTCACCACCTCGCTGACCAGGAACGCGTTGCCGCCCGTGATCCGGTGCAGCCGCTCGGCGTCGCCGCGGGTGCGCAGCTGCGCCAGCGCGTGGCCGACCTCGTCGAGACCGAAGGCGGGCACCGGGATGACGCGGCTTTGCGCGGTCAGCTTGTGCAGCTCCGGCATGGCCGACTCGACCGGCAACGGCCGCGACATGGCGAGGATGAGCATGGGCGGGGCGTCGGCGTCCCACATGAGGGCGTTGAGCATCTGCAGCGACTCCAGCGTCGCCCACTGCAGATCGTCGATCACCAGCAGCACCGGCCGTACGGTGGCCAGGCGTTCGATCAGCGTGCGGGCCGCGGCCATCAGGTGATAGCGCTCCGACACGGGCTCGGTGGCGGGCGGCACCTCCAGCGACAGCGGCGGCGCGGCCAGCGAGGGCGCGAGCCGGACGAGCTGACCGCACTGCTGGTCGATCCCGGCCCGCAGCAGCAGCGCGGGTGAGGTGCGGGCCAGCCGTTCGACCGCGCCCGCGATCGGTTCGTACGCCTGCCGCGCCGGATCCGTGCACCGCCCCGCGAGCACCGTGAACTGCCGTTTGAGCGCCCGCCTGGCGACCTCGGACGCCAGCCGGGTCTTGCCCACCCCCGGCTCGCCCTGCAGAATCACCAGCCCGCTGCCGAACTCGGCCGCCGCCAGTTCGCCGTCCAGCGCCCGCAGCTCCGCGCCCCTGCCGACGAAGGGCAGCACGTGGCTCTCGTCCAGCCACGGAGCCAGCCCGCCGCCCTGGTGGTGCTCGGCGCTCTGCCAGTGCAGCTCGTACGTGTGCAGCGGCTCCCGCAGCCCCTTGCCGGGCAGCCGGCCCAGGTCCTTGAACTCGTGCCTGCCCCGCCCCTGCGCCAGCCTGCGCACCAGGTCGGTGCAGAGCACCTGGCCGCCCTCGGCCACCGCGACCAGGCGTGCCGCCTCCACCGTGGGCAGCCCGCTGACGTCGTCGCGCCCCCAGCACACGTCGCCGGCGGCGAGCGCGGCCCGGATGGAGATCTTCTCCGGGGCGCGCTCGTTCTCGTCGGCGACCGCCTGCTCGACCGCGATGATCGCGTCGAGCCCGGCCGTGGCCGAGTCGAACACCGCCATCAGCCCGTCGCCCAGGCTCTTGGTGAACGTCGAGCCGTTCGCGGTCACGACGGACTGCAGCAACTGGTAGAGCCGGCGGAAGACGACGTTGGCCCGCTCCTCGCCCAGCCTGACACGCAGGGCGGTGGAGCTCACCACGTCGGTGAACAGGATGGTCGCGGTGGTGAGCGCGCCCGGCTCGTGCGGGGGAGTCACGTGCGCGGCCTTTGCAGCGTTCCCTCTTTCAGGGTCTCCTCTTTCAGCGCCCGCTTTTCCTGGGCCCGCTTTTCCTGGGCCCGCTCGTTCAGGGCCCGCACGGGCGCGCGTAGCCTGCCGCGGATGTCACGGCGGACCGCGCGGGTCGCCACCGCGGGGCGTGACTGCCCGATCCGCCAGGCGCGGGCCAGCTCTTCGGGGATCCGGAACGCCGCCGGCCCGGCGGAGTGGCGGTCGATCAGGGCGATCACGATGTGCCGCCCGGCCTTGCGCGTCAGGCGGCGCGCCACACCGTCGACGGGCCCGGCCAGCCAGGAGTGCCGGTGCGCCGATCGCGCGGCCGCGAACAGGGCGGTGAACCACCATGCGGGCTTCGGCACCTGCAGCAGCTCGGGCACCTGGTCGGCGCGGTGGGCGGCGTCGCGGAAGACCCAGTGCACCAGGCTGCGCGGCAGCTTGCGCCACCCCAGGGGCATGAACTCCTCCATCTCCGCCAGCAGCGTGGCCATCAGCCGGCGGCCCTCCTCGCTGGATGCGTAGAGGCGGCCGAGACGCTCGCTGACCGGCTCGACGTCGGCGAGCGTGAGAGGCCTTTCACGGCAGGCGTCGACGCCCATGAGATGGCCGAAGACGCTCCACGTGTAGAGGTGGGCGGCGCGCTCCTCCTCGGTCAGCACGACGCCCATGCGCTCCAGAGCCTCCCACGTCACCACGGAGAAGTCGAAGATGGTGGCCAGCAGCAGTTCCTGGTTGACCGGGGGCCCGTAGTTCGCGGTGTCCCAGCGATCGGCGTAGCGCTCGTTGACCACGGCGCGCACGAACGAGTGCAGGATGCGCAGCCCGATCGCCGTGGTGTGCCCGGGACCGCCAGGACGCAGGCTGCCGGTGGCTCTCAGCCCCATGACGTCGATCAGCATCTGCCCCGTCTCCGCCACCCGCCGGGTGAGGCTGTGCGTGGCCAGGTTGGAGACGCCGGCCAGCACCTTGGCGCTGGACACCTCCACGTACGCCATCGGCAGGCACTTGCAGAAGAGCGCGGCCGACTGGTAGAGCCCGTAGTCGGCGAACACGGCCTGCCCCCTGGCCAGCAGTTCGGCGTCGTCACCCCAGCCGGGCAGGTCCTTGGCGAAGTCGATGGCGTCGAAGATCTCGGAGGCGGGCGGCTCGCCCGAGGGCGCTCTCGCCTCCCGCTTGGCCTGTCCCAGCTCGGCGACCACGGCCTTGAGCAGCTCCAGCGGGCCGCTCCCCTCGGGCTGGGCCTCGAGATAGTCGGCGACCACCTTGTCGATGTCGGGATCCGCCTGCTGCCTCAGCTGCCGGAACCGTTCCTCCGGCCAGCGCTCGTCGTGCTCCGTCATATGCCCCGTACTCCAGATTCGGTCAGAGGCCGCCCCGTTTGCGCAGGGCGGCGACATCCAGCAGCGTGATGGTCCGGCCTTTGACGGCGATGAGATTCCGCGACACGAGCGACTGCAGCGCCCGGTTGACCGCCGGCCGCGACGCGCCGATCAGCGCTGCCAGGTCGGACTGGGTCAGCCCCGGCATCTCCACCACGCCGTCGGCGTGGCCGTGCTTGTCGGCCAGTTGCAGCAGCAGCTTCGCCAGCCGCCCGCCGAGATCGAGGAAGGCCAGGTCGGCCGCCTGGTCGGTGAGCCTGCGCACCATGTGGCCGAGCATGCGCAGGAACTCGTCGGCCAGCCCCGGGTGCTCCCGCATGAGCTCCAGCAGCCGCGCCCTGGGCAGCGCGAACACCCACGCCGCCCGCGCCGTCACGATCGACGCCGAGCGCGGCGACCCGTCCAGCAGCGCCATCTCGCCGAAGGTGTCGCCCCTGCCCAGCATGTTGAGCACGATCTCGTCGCCGTGCTCGGTGGTGAACACCACCTTCACCAGGCCGTCCAGCAGGACGTAGAGGGACTCTCCCGGGTCTCCCTGGTGGAAGATGATCTGCCCCGAGCGGTATCTCCGCGCCAGCCCGGCCTGGGCCGTGCTCCGGATGCCGCTCTCCCCGAGCACGCGGAACAAGGGGATCCCCGACAACACGGCGGCGATCGCCCCGACGTCGTGAGGGAGATGCCCGTTCATGCAAGAACTTTAGGCCGCATTCCGCGCGTGGACAGGGAGCCGCCGCCGTTCCCTGGAATGTGACGAGGAACACAGCCGTAGTGTGCCGTCCGGAACAGACCGGACAGATCGCTCGACGCACGGTGGACCTGCCGGACGGGAGTGGCCCCCCGAGTACCCGGACCGGCAGGGAGAAGAGAGACATGCAGGTGGAGACCATCGAGCGTCCCGGCACGGCCACGGCCGCGCTGGTGTCGGCCGCGCAGGACGGCGACGCGGCGGCGTGGGAGCGGCTGATCGAGGAGTTCAGCCCCATGCTGAGGGCGCGCATCCGCAGGTTCAGGCTCAGCCACGAGGACGCCCAGGACGTGCTCCAGACCACCTGGCTGCTGGCCTGGCAGAATTTGAAGAGCGTGACCGACGGCCAGCGGATGGCGGGCTGGCTGGCCACCATCGCCTTCCGCGAGTGCCTCAAGCTCACCAGGCGGACGAAGGAGATCTGCACGCCCGACCTCGATTCGCTGGGCAGCACGGACGACGTCGACAGGGAACTGGCCAGGATCTGGCTGGCGGGCACGCTGGCCGAGCTGGTCGAGGAGCTGCCGGCGGCGCAGCGGGTCCTGTTCAGAGCGCTCACGGAAACCTCCGAGCCCCACTACGTGGACGTGGCGCGCAGGCTGGGCAGGCCGGTCGGGAGCATCGGGCCCACCCGAGCCCGCTGTTTCGCGAAGCTGCGCGGGCTTCTCCAGGCCCGGGAGATCACTCGCGACTTCCTTGACTGACTCACTTCTCTTCCGGGCCGAGCGGGATCGCCTCCAGGAACGGCTCGAAGTCGAAGTGCTCCATCTCGTACGCGTCGGGATCGGTCTCCGACGGATAGCGGTAGACCTTGTGCGGACGGCCGAGCCCCGGGTTGCCGGCGAACATGTCGCTGATCGCCTGGGGGAGCAGGCCGCGCTTCATCTCCTCCGCCAGGCCCTTGGCGACCTCCTTGGCGAACGGGGCGTCGTAGAGTGCGGAGACGTTCTGGTAGACGCGGAAATAGCTGACGATGAAGCGCATGCGGTCGGGGTAGGACACCCAGTCGGTGACGCCCGCCATGGACGCCTCCTGGTCCTCGGTGATGAACTCCTCGGCCAGCTTGCGCACCTTCTCGTTCTGGATCGGCGCCCACACCTCGGCCAGGTCGACGCCGGCGGGCGCGGTGAGCGGCCTGCCGACCCTGACGTCGCTGAGCGGCGTGCGCACCGCGAACATGTGGCGCGTGTAGAGGGAGGACCACGCCGACTCCAGCAGGCGCGTCAGCCACGGCTGGTCCTCGTGCCGCGCGCTGTAGAGCCGGAACCTGGGGAAGGGTCGCCGGGTCACCAGCGAGCGCAACGACCGCCACGACACCCGGGTCAGCCACCTGACGGGCCGGTAGAGCACGAGCTCCAGGGCCTTCTGCGCGCGTGCCTGCTCGTAGGCGGACAGCGCGATGTTGGCGCCCAGCATCAGCTCCGCTCGGGCCGCCGGGTCGGTGGCCTCCCGGGCCTCGGCCAGCAACTGCGCGGCGTCCTTCAGGTAACGCTCGTCGGCGTCGGCCAGCAGGTCGGTCAGGAACCGCGGCGGCGTCGGCGTCAGGCCGGACCCGGGGCTCACCTTGAGGTAGCGGTCGGGCGTCTCGTTCCACAGGTTGACCGCGAGGCTGGCCGTCTCCAGGAAGATGGCCCGGTTGGCCAGCGCCAGCCCGAGCTGGTAGCTGGGGCCGAGCAGGGTGAGCAGCGCGGCCCTGAACACCCGCATGAACCGCTGCGGCACTCCGAGCCGGCGGCCGACGTCCTCGATGAACGGCGAGTCAGGGCTGAGGTCGAGGCTCTCCCCGACCGCCTTGGACGTCCAGGTGGCGTAGCAGTACCAGTTGGTGGCGTCCTTGCCGAGGTGCGCGGCCAGGTCACCGGCGACGCGGTGGTAGCTGTAGGCGATGACCATCGCTTCGAGCGCCGGGCTCCGGTCCTTGTAGGCCGCGATGCGCAGCACGTCGTCCGCGGTCATCGGAGTGTCGGACATGGGGTCTCCCGTGTTGCTGGTCCCGTCGCCTCGAGGAGTGCCTCGTGAGGAGAGCGGCTCCAGCGGCGTCAGATACGGTCGGCGGCCGGCTCTGCCCCGTGGCCGCCAGCCAGGAGCGTAGGAGCCCCCGCTTGCGACGGGCTTGCAGACGAATCGTCGATCCGCCGCCCCGGGCGGCACTCCCGGAGCGGCGCCCTCAGTCCAGCACCACGATCTTGCTGAGCACCACGTACCCGCCGAGCGCCCCCGCGGTGCCGGCGGCGGTCGCCGTGGTGAGGTTGACCACGAGGTCATAGGTTCCAGGGCTGAGCCGGCCGCGCATCGGGACGGAAGCGGTGTACCGGCCCGAGCCAGGGGTGAAGGTCAACTCCATGGGAGGAGAGGGATGCCGTGACTCGACACCTCCCGGGCGGTCGGTGATGATCTCCAACTTCCAGCACCCCGTCAGCCAGTCGACGAGCTCACCGGTGACCTCCCAGCTCACGTCCACGGTCCAGCCCTCACCCCGCCGCACGACCTTCGTGGGTTGAGCACCCGGATCGACCACCTGACCGTGCAGAGTCCCGGTCAGCTGCTCGGCCGGCACCTTCATCACGTGGAATTCCCCGCTCGCCATGTCGTTCTCCTCTCCGCGGGGCGGTGCCCCGTGCGAAGGTGCAGAGCGATGGCGGTGGCGGGGAAATACGCACCCTTCTGGTGACGAATGACGGACTTCTGGCCGTGCGCCTAGCGCAGCCGGATCGCGTCGGGGCCCAGCTCGGTGACGTCGCCGACGCCCAGCAGTTGCAGGGTGCGTACGAGCTCGGCGTGCAGCAGGTCGAGCACCCGGCGCACGCCCGGTTCGCCGCCCGCCATCAGCCCGTAGAGGTAGGCGCGGCCGATGAAGCAGGCCTTCGCGCCCAGCCCGACCGCGGCGGCCACGTCGGCGCCCGTGCGCACACCTCCGTCGAGGAAGACCTCGGTGCGGTCGCCGACGGCGGCCACCACCTCGGGCAGCAGTTCCAGCGGCGTGGGGGCGCGGTCGAGCTGCCGCCCGCCGTGGTTGGACACGACGAGGCCGTCCACCCCCACCGCGGCCAGCTCCTTGGCGTCATCGACCCGCTGCACACCCTTGACCAGCAGCTTGCCCCGCCACGCCGACCGGATCCAGCCGAGGTCCCTGATCGTCACCGAGGGGTCGAACATCATGTTCGTGATCCCCGCCAGGTCGTCGGGCGCGCCGTCCACGGTGGCGAACCTGAGCGGCTCGCTGGTCAGGAAGTCGAACCACCACGCCGGGTGCCGCACCGCCTGGAGCACGCTCCGCCAGCGCAGGGACGGCGGGACGGTCAGGCCATGCCGCACGTCGCGCAGCCGGGCCCCCGCCACGGGCACGTCCACGGTCACCACCAGCACGTCCATGCCTGCTTCGCGCGCCAGGGACAGGACGTCCAGGTTGCGGGCGCGGTCGCGGACGACGTACAGCTGGAACCAGTTCCACCCGCCGGGAGCCGCGGCGGCCACGTCG
The DNA here is from genome assembly GCF_004349015.1 of Nonomuraea diastatica. Taxonomy (NCBI): domain Bacteria; kingdom Bacillati; phylum Actinomycetota; class Actinomycetes; order Streptosporangiales; family Streptosporangiaceae; genus Nonomuraea; species Nonomuraea diastatica. The sequence continues at coordinate 4,783 of NZ_SMKP01000071.1, read as the reverse complement.
CCGGCGGCGGTGGTGCCCATCGTGGACAGCGTGTACGGGACGCCTGCGCGTTCGGCGGCCCGCGCCACCGCCGGCTCGCCCTCGCGGTGCATCATGCGGGTGAAACCGGTGGGGCCGAGCACGACCGGCATCGCGATCCGCCGCCCCAGGATCTCGACCGCGGTCGGGGCCTCGGCGACGTCGCGCAGCACGCGAGGGCTGAACTCCACCCGCTCGAATGCCTCCACCGCCCTGGCCATGGACCGCTCGCCCTCGGCCGCGCCGTCGACGTAGTCGAACACCATCCGCGGAGCCCGCCGCCTGGCCAGCAGCCGCAGGTCGGCCACGTCGGCGGCGCCCGCGATGCGCTGGGCCGCGGACCAGCGGGGCCGCCCGGGCATGACGGCGCGCAGCTCCCGCCAGCGGGGCAGGCGCCGCGGCTGCTTCGGTGTGGTGTCGATGAGCAGGACGTTACCAAACTATCCAGGACGAACCGCGTACGGTGGGATGGTGATCGACCACTGGACCGCGCTCGCGGGCGGCTCGCCCGCGAGCCTCGCCACCGGGGCGGAGCTGGTCGCCCGCTGGTCGGAGCCGCACCGCCGCTACCACACCCTCGGCCACCTGGCGGCCGTGCTCGCGGCCGCCGGCCGGCTGGCCGGCGGCGCGGACGATCCCGCGGCGGTGCTGCTGGCCGCATGGTTCCACGACGCCGTCTACGACGGCAGGCCGGGCTGGGACGAGGAGCGCAGCGCCCAGCTCGCGCAGTCGAGGCTGCCCAGGTGCGGCGCGCCCGCCGGCCGCGTCGCCGAGGTGGCCAGGCTGGTGCGCCTGACGGCCGCCCACGACACGCTGGCCGACGGCGACCGCGACGGCGCCGTCCTGTGCGACGCCGACCTCGCCGTCCTCGGCGGCCCGGATTACGCCGGCTACGCCGCGGCCGTCCGCGAGGAGTACGCCCATGTGCCCGATGACCTGTACGCCAAGGGGCGCTCCGAGGTGCTGCGCCGACTGCTGGCCGGGCCGTCCCTCTACCGCACGGCACGGGCGCGCGGGTGGTGGGAGGAGGCCGCCCGCGCCAACCTGGCCGCCGAGCTATCGGCGCTCGCGGCGGCGCAGGCCGGCGGCGACGAGCCGCTGTAACAGCTCGCGGGAGCTGACCGCCTGGGCGCCCAGCGACACCGCGCGGGCGTGCACGGTCTCCGGCACGTCGTAGTGATCACGGTCGAACGCCCGCTCCGGCACCCCGAGCCGCAGCGCGAAGTCGTGCAGCTCCCGCGGCGAGCTGTCGCTGACCAGGTGCGACCACATGAGGCCGCGCGGTCCCGGCCAGTTGGGAGGGTCGATGAGGACGGTCACGACCCTCAAGAATAGAAGGACGCCGCGGCCAGTCCTCCGGCCGGGCCGGCGCCGCCGAGGACGGCGAGGCCCGCGCCGCATGCCCCGCAGTGCCCCGCAGTGCGCCGCAGTGGGCCGCAGTGCCCCGCAGTGGGCCACTGCGGGCCGGCCAGGTCAGGTCTGGCGGGTCAGCGCCTGATGGGCAGGACTCTGCCGCGCACGGCCAGCTCGCCCAGGTCGGGCAGCACGATCTCGGCGCCGTGCACGTGCAGCGCGGCCGCGCCGCCGCCGTCCCTGGCGACCGCGATCACCAGCCCGAATCCGCCCTTCCTGCCCGCCTCGATGCCGGGCAGCGCGGACTCGACCACCGCGGCCTTGGCGGCTGGCAGGTCGAGGCGGCGCACGGCCTCAAGGGACAGGGCGGGGTCGGGCTTGCCCGGCAGGTTCATCAGGGCCGCGTCGTTGCCGTCGACCAGCAGGTCGAACAGGTGCGTGACGCCCGCCGCGGTCACCAGCCTGCGGCCGTGCAGGCTGGCCGACACGGCCGCCGTACGCGCTCCCCGCTGCCGCAGCTCGTGCAGCAGCGCGACCGTGGACGGGAAGGCGGCCACGCCGTATTTGTCCACCTGCGCCATGAAGACCTGGTCCTTGGCCAGGCCGAGCCCGTGTACGGTCGGCGCGCCGGGCTCGTCGTCGGGCGCGCCCTCGGGCACCGTGATGCCGCGCGCGGCCAGGAAGGTGCGGATGCCGTCGAGCCGCGGACGCCCGTCGACGTGGCGGAGGTAGTCGTCGCGGATGTCGAACGGCGTGGAGCGGCCGCGCAGGAAGGCGTCGAAGACGTGTTTCCAGGCGGCCGCGTGCCCCTGGGCGGTGTCGGTCACCACGCCGTCGGTGTCGAACACGACGGCGCTGATCACGCCCAGGTCGATGACGGGCTCGTTCGCGCTGCGCTCGTTCACAATGCGAACGTAACCCCTCTACCAGGCGACGGGTAGTTCTTTCACGCCGTAGACGATGGCGAGTTCCCTGAACGGCACCTCGCCCGCCACGCGCAGGCCGGGGAAGCGGCGCAGCAGCGCGGGGAAGGCGATGCGCATCTCCATCTGCGCCAGCGGCGCGCCGATGCAGCGGTGGATGCCGTGGCCGAACGCCATGTGCGAGCCCGCGATGTCGCGGCCGGGACGGACGGCGTCCATGTCGTCGCCCAGGCCGGGGTCGCGGTTGGCGCCGGTCAGCGAGCAGAGCACCATCTCGCCCTTCTTGATCGGCACCCCGTGCAACTCCATGTCGTCGCGGGCGAAACGCGGGAAGGCGACCTGCACGACCGTCATGTAGCGCAGCAGCTCCTCGACGACGTCATTGATGTAGCCGTCGACCTCGCGCACCTTGGCGGCCTGCTCGGGGTTGCGCAGCAGCCAGAGGGTGCCGAGCGCGAGCATGCTCGTGCTGGTGTCGTGGCCGCCGGTCAGCAGGCCGTCGGCCATGCTGGCGAGAGTGCGGTCGTCGAGCTCGTCGCCGTGGTCGCGCAGCAGCTGCCCGAGCAGCCCCTCGCCCGGGTCCTGGCGCTCCCTGGCCACGAGGTCCGTGAGGTACGCCATCGCGTCGTTGATCGCCTGCAGGGACGCCTCGGGGCCGGCGGTGAAGTCGAAGCGGTCCTTGCTGAGCTTCACGAAGTCGGCGCGCTCGTCGTACGGGACGCCGAGCAGCTCGCACACGACGAGGGACGGGACCGGCAGCGCGAACTCCTCGACCAGGTCGACCGGCATGCTCTCGGCGCCCTTGGCCTCGATGCGGTCGAGGGACTCCTCGACCATGGCCTCGATCCGCGGCTCCAGCCTGCGCAGCCGCCGCACGGTGAACTCGGGGGTCAGGAACTTGCGCAGCCGGGTGTGCTCGGGCGGGTCGCGGAAGCCCAGGCCGCCCGGGTCCTCCTGGTTGGAGCCGAGCCCGATCACGCCGGCGAAGTCGTTGCTGAAGCGTTCGTGGTCGCCGAGGACGCTGCGCACGTCATCCCAGCGGGTGACCAGGTAGACGGTCTGACCGCCGGGGATCTCCATCGGGAAGACGGGGTGCTCGGCGCGGATGCGGCCGAGCTCTCCCACGGGATCGAACCCGTCACGCATGAACTGGACGAGAGGGAACTCGTTGTCTGCCATCGATATCCGTCCTGCTGGGATACATCACACCATGTCGGGATAAACCCCTCCATAGATGGTCCCATCCGGAAGGGCGGCTGTTGCCCTCCGAAAGGAGGAATTTATTCTCGGCCCGGCGGAGGTCGTCCCCACCCTACGGTTCCGCCCGCGGACGGGCCCGCTGCTCCCGGCGCTCACCTTATGTAACCGCGGGGTCACCCGATTGTGGGCTGGACGGATCGTCCGGACGATGGCAGGGAGAGCCTGCCGAGGGGTGGCGCCGGCCGCCTCCGGCCGGTCTTCCTGAGTCGATCAAGCGTCGGGACTGGGGTGAAAGCTGGGCAAAATGGGGCGGCAGATGCCGTTTGGCGTACAAGATGGCGACATTCTGCGATGATCTCGTCGCATAGAGCCGGAGCCAGAGCCCCCACGGATAGTGACTGATGCCGACATTCGAGGAAATAACAGCCTTCGTCACAGAGAAGCCGCTCGCCACCGCTGTCATCGCGCTGCTCAGCCTGGCCGGGCTCGCGCTGGCGTTCCTGGTCATCAGGGTCGTCTGGCGCACGGTCGCCTGGTTGTTCGCCCGATACGTGGCCCCGCGTCCCGTCGAGGACGTGCTGACCATCGTGGCCGCGTCCATCGCCACAGGTGTGTCGGCGCAGGGCATGTGGCGCTTCTCCGGCGACGTGCTGGGGCTCGACGGGCCGCTGCGGCTGCTGCTGTTCGCGTTCATCGAGGTCGCGATCATCACCTCTGCCGTGCGCGCCCGCCGCAACATGCGCGAGAACTTCTCCGCCGGGATCGACGGCATCGCCGTGTGGGCGCTGACCTGCCTGACCGCCGTCCTGTCCAGCATGGACGCGCGCAGCATGCCCGAGGCGCTGTTCAGGCTGGCCGCCCCGCTGGTGGCTGCCTGGTTGTGGGAGCGCGGCATGGCCATCGAACGCCATCGCATCCGCGGCACCGGCCGCATCAACTGGCGGCTGACGCCCGAGCGGCTGCTGGTCAGGATGGGCCTGGCCGAGGTCAGCGACCGTACGGCCAGCGAGGTCGACGCCCACCGCAGGCTGACCCGCGTCGCGCTGGCCGCCAAGCGGGCCAAGGCGCTGCGCGAGGGAGGGGCGTCCGAGCGGAAGATGCGCGTCGCGCTGAGCAAGCTCGACAAGGCCATGGACCAGGCCGTCGAGCACACCGGGCTGGCCGTGGACCAGGGCCGCCAGGAGGCCCTGCTGGCCCAGATCGCCGCCCTCTACAACACCTCCGCCCTCATCGACGCCGACCCCCGCGTTCCCTGGGAGCCGGAGGCCGACCACCAGCCGGTGCCCGCC